>JAYTNW010000414.1:0-2734 GCA_043748115.1 Bacteroidota bacterium
TTAAAAACAATCCAGCCGATGCTTCATCCATTGCAAGTAACAACATCACTGCAATGGTTAAAGATAAAAATAATGTAGTGTATGTTGGCACTGATAAAGGGCTTTGTATCGCTGATAAAAACATACAAGGCAGGTTTAGCACGTTAAGCCATCAGTCGGGTAATATTAATTCACTGCCGGAAAATGAAATAACAAGCCTGTATTCCGATGTGCAGGGAAATATTTGGATTGGCACACTTAACAGTGGCTTAAGTAAGATGAGCCTCAATGGTGATTTTCGTCATTACAATAACCCAAGCAGTACTGTTTCCGCCACGGCCACCAACTCTGTGTTTGGCATTTGTAAAAACACAAATGGAAATATTATGGCAGGAACCATTGGCGGAGGCCTTATGGTAATGCATCCTGACAACCACACCTTTGTTTCTTATACCCACAACAAGCTAGATCCGTTTTCTATCAGCAGCAACAATGTGTGGTGTGTTTACCGCGATCGGTCGGGACTGATATGGGTAGGCACTGACAATGGGCTGGATTATTACAAAGAAGATCTCATGCGCTTTAAAACGGAAACTCCGCTGGGTGAAGAAGTAACAGGAGGTATGCTGCCGAATAAAAATACATTTTGTCTTTTAGAAGATCACAGCGGCAACACCTGGTACGGTATTTTGGGCAGCGGTGTTATTGTTAAAGATAAAACAGGAAAAGTTTTAAATTCTTACAGCACTGCAAATGGGTTAAGTGATAATAATGTGTTAAGTTTTTACGAAGATAAGTCAAACCTCATGTGGGTGGGCACTTACAACGGACTTAACGCAATAAATGTCCAAAGCGGACAGGTTAAAATTTACCGCAACATTCCCGGCAACAATGCCTCACTGTCAAATAATAATGTAAGGGCAATTACAGAGGATGCTACAGGTGCTATTTGGATAGGAACCTATGGAGGCGGACTTAACAAGTGGAACCGCCAAACAGATGATTTTCGATCTTACAGGCAGTCCTCAGCAACAAATGGGCTTTCTCATGATATAGTAACCGCACTACACCCTTCAACGGATGGTAAACTTTATGTGGCCACTTACGGGGGAGGGCTTTGCGTAATGAATATTGCAGCCAATAGCTTTACCAATTATTTTGCTAATGCCGCTGATAAAAGTTCAGTGAGTAGTAATTTTATCAATTGCATTTACAATTACAATTCTTCAAAACTGCTGGTGGGAACTTATGGTGGCGGAATGAGTGTAATGGATAAATCCACCGGTAAATTTATTCGCTATACCGAACGCAATGGATTGCCCAATAACAACATCACCAACATTACCGGTGATGCAGATAATATGGTTTGGGTCACCACAGGCAATCAAATTGGTAAACTTAAAATCGGAGGTAATGACTCTCTTCTTAATGTGAGAATTTATGATGAGCAGGATGGAGTGTTTAATCGCTTTAATTCAGGAGCCTGCTTGCGTACCAATGATGGGCGTATTGTATTTGGTGGGAGCAATGGCGTTAATAGGTTTTACCCGGCAGCTATAAAAGATAATCCGTATGCTCCACCGGTGGTTATCACCAAATTTTTTCTTTTTGAGAAGCCCTATTTTACGGATACCATCATCATGTCAAAAAGTATTATTGAGCTTACTTATAATCAAAACTTTTTTGCATTTGAATTTGCTGCACTCAATTACATCCTCCCAGAAAAAAATCAGTATGCCTATATGCTTGAAGGCTTGGAAAAGGAATGGACCTACTGTGGCACCAG
Source organism: Bacteroidota bacterium (assembly GCA_043748115.1). Lineage (GTDB taxonomy): Bacteria > Bacteroidota > Bacteroidia > AKYH767-A > OLB10 > OLB10. The sequence goes on from JAYTNW010000414.1 coordinate 1,766, forward strand.
GCGCGACCGACAATATACCGACCTCGACCCGGGAACCTACCGTTTTAGAGTAAAGGCCAGTAATAATGATGGAGTTTGGAATGAGGAAGGCACGTTAATCACCATTCGCATAAGCCCTCCTTTTTACAAAACATGGTGGTTTTATATTTTATCGGCAGTCGCATTTATTGGCCTCACCATTGCTTACATCCGCTGGCGCACACGCACGCTTATGAAACAATATGAACTGCTGGAAGAAAAAGTTGCCGTGAGGACATCGGAGTTACGTGATGAGAAAGAAAAGTCAGAACAAAAATCTATCGTACTTGAAAAAACGATAAACGAACTGCGGGATACACAATCGCAACTTATTCATGCAGAGAAAATGGCTTCTCTTGGACAGTTAACAGCCGGCATAGCTCATGAGATACAGAACCCGCTCAACTTCGTCAATAATTTCTCTGAACTATCAAAAGAAATGATGGATGAGCTGGCCAACGCACAGACTGATGAAGAAAAGGATGGGTTGATTTATGATGTACGTCAAAACCTGATGAAGATTAATGAGCATGGTAAACGTGCTGAACGTATTGTAAAAAGCATGCTCATGCACAGCCGCACACGAACGGCTGACAAAGGAGCCACAGATATTAATAAACTGGCAGAGGATGCACTCAATCTTTCTTACACCAGTTTGCGGGCACGCGATCACAACTTCGGCTGCGAAAACATATTTGAGCTGGATGCAAAAGTGCCCATGGTAGAAATGGTGCAGCAAGACATCAGCCGCGTGCTCCTTAATATTTTTAACAACGCATTTTATGCCGTAAATGCATTACGTAAAAAATCACCACCAACCTTTAAGCCGCAAATAAAATTGAAATCGTCCTTAAAAGGTAAAAATGTAATTATTAGCATAAGCGATAATGGAGGTGGCATTCCTGATGATGTGTTGGATAAAATATTCCAACCTTTCTTCACCACCAAACC
>JAYTNW010000415.1:0-3406 GCA_043748115.1 Bacteroidota bacterium
CAGAATCAGACAAGTATTTTGACAAAGCGTTAGACATTAATCCAAAAGACGCTTATGTGCTAAACAACTACGCCTATTACCTTTCGCTACGAAATGAGAAACTGGAGAAGGCGGAGAGCATGTCAAAACTAAGCAACGACCTTCAGCCCAATCAGTCGTCATTTTTGGACACTTATGGTTGGATACTGTTTATGGAAGGCAAATTTGAAGATGCAAAATTATGGCTGGAGCGAGCCATGCAAAATGGTGGAAACACGAGTGGCACCATCCTCGAACATTACGGAGATGTTAATTTTAAACTGAACGACCTTGCCAAGGCGCTTGACTATTGGAATAAAGCCAAAGCAGCAGGAGGCGCATCAGATCTTATTGACAAAAAAATCAATGACAAAAAATACTATGAGTAAAACTCATACATCGTATTTTTCCCTTTTTGTGTTTTTTGCTGTTACCGTGTGCACCACTGCAACACTCACCTCCTGCAAAACCACCCACAAGGCAGAAAAGCCAGTGGTTATAAAAAACAATAAGAATTTCGAAGAAAAAGGAGCTGAAGTGTTGCTTAAAAACATTACCGATAGTGCTTTTTCTGGAAGATGGATAAATGCAAAAGCCAATGTAAGCGTAAAAATTGGCGATGAGTCCAATTCGTTCAACATTCATCTTCGCATGTGTAGGGACAGCGCAATTTGGGTTTCGGTTACACCTTTGCTTGGCATTGAAGCGGTAAGGGTTTTACTCACACCTGATACCGTTAAATTTTTAGACCGCCTTCACCAGAACTATAAGATAACCGGATATAGGTATATAAATGAACTGTTGCATGTAAACAACGTTGACTTTGACGTGGTGCAAGGAATACTTACCGGCAATCTATTTGCGTATAAAAAAAACAAATTCAACTCTGTTTACTTAGAGGATCAACAGTACATCCTAAGCACTTTTAGCAAAAGAAAATTAAAGCGTTCGTTAGAAGAAAAAGATCCGTCCAAACCAGTGATTCAAGATTTTTATGTAGATGGAAACAGTTACCACATTAAAAAGTTGTATATTGAAGACAACCGTGGCGATAACAAAACGCTGCTCACTGAATACTCTGATTTCCACACAACGATAGAAGGTGCATTTCCATATCAGTCGAAAACCCTCATTAAGGCCGAAAAAGAAGTGGTGATAGAAATTGGCTACGATAAAATTTCATTGGGCGAAAAATTAGAATTTCCCTTCAACATCCCCAAAAATTACAAAGAAGTTAAAGAGGAGCGTTAAGCATTGTGAAGCACATTTTGATTGTTGCCGCCTTGCTCACAAACGTTAGTAACCCTGTCAATAATTAATAGCCTGCCAATAGGTTAGCCACCGCTGTACTTTTAAATTTGTACTCCGAAACTATTGTTGTGAAACGTTATTTACTTCTTCTAATATTGGTGCTAACCTGTGGTGCAAATGAATTTTCATTTTCGCAGCAGAACAAACGTGATTTAGAGAATAGGCGAGAAAAGTTGCTGAAAGAAATAGAGCAAACCAACAAATTATTAAAGCAAACAGAAAAAAACAAAAACGCCACGCGTTCACAGCTTGATGCGCTAAAGAAAAAGATCACTTTGAGGAACGACCTTATTAACTCCATTAACTACGAAATAGGTTCACTCAACGGAGAAATTACCAAAACCAGCAAGAACATTGATTCGCTGGAGAAACAAATTGTACAAATGCGTTTGGATTATGCAGAGATGGTGCGCTTTGCACAAACCAACAGAAACCGTTACCAGGCCATGATGTACATTTTTACGGCTGATGATTTTAACCAAGCATATAAGAGACTAAAATATTTACAACAGTTTACTGAAAACAGAAGAACACAGGTGATTCAAATTAGTGCTGCGCAAGAAGAGCTTACGGGGAAGAAACGCGAGTTGGTTACCAAAAAAAATGAGAAAACGGGATTAAAAGTTACCCAAGAAAAACAAAAAACGGAGTTGGTGAGCGAAAAAGAGCAGCAGGATAAAATGATGGCCAACCTTACCAAAAGCGAGAAAAACCTTCAGAAACAGCTGGCAGATAAACTAAAAGCAAAAGAAAAACTAGAAAAAAACATTGCTGCATTGATACGTAAAGAAGTAGAGGCTGCTAAAAAGAAAGCCGTTTCGCAAGGCAAAAAAAATGTAACCAACGAAAACGTTTTTACACTCACCCCAGAAGCCAAGTTGCTGAGCACAGGCTTTGCCAATAACAAAGGCAGCTTGCCATGGCCTGTTGAGCAAGGGCGCATTTCAGAAACATTTGGAGAGCACCCACACCCTCTGTTAAAAAATGTAACCATTAAAAATGATGGTGTTGATATTCAATCTGCAAAAGGCAGCAGTGTAAGAAGCGTGTTTAATGGAGAGGTGACTGGAACGGTTAACTTGCCGGGTGGGTCGGCTATCATCATCCGCCATGGAGAGTTTTTGTCTGTTTATTCCAACGTGGAAGATGTTTATGTAAAAAAAGGTGACAAGGTAAGTACCAAACAAAGCATTGGAACAATCCGTACTGACACCGAGTCGGGCAAGGCAGAATTGAACCTTCAGATATGGAAAGGCTTTACCAAACTAAACCCTCAATTGTGGCTGGCACGCAAGTGAACCTACTAATTGTAGCGGTTATTTTTTTGCACAATTATTGGGAAATATTAAAATTAGCCTTACTTTTGGCATATAAATAAACGATAGTACATGATACTTTCAATAGCGGGAATTTTGTTAGTTGGTTTCGGAGGTCAGGAAATCTTGTTGATTGTATTGGTATTATTATTATTTTTCGGTGGCAAAAAATTACCTGAATTAGCAAAAGGATTAGGAAAAGGAATCAGGGAGTTTAAAGATGCATCCAATGGAGTGGATCGCGAGGAAGAGAAAAAAAACGATAAATAGTTCTTAAAAATAGTTTTCATGGCTTCGGGGCGTCTACGCAAGTAGCGTCCCGTTTTTCATTTTACCTGTTTTAGTATAAAATTCTGCCACCAACTTTCGCGTATTTGAATGAACAAACAGCCGCTAACATTGTTGCTCAAAATATTCTCTTTAGCTTTACGCAACTATTAAACATTTTATGAAAAATTTTGCCATTGGTCTTATAGTGCTATTCTTTGCCGGATGCACATCTACTAATAAAAACCAAAGCAATACTCCCGTTATAGGCTTTTTAGATGTTACTGAAGATGCCACATTGGCGGAAGCCCGGAAAGGGTTTTTTGATGCTTTAGCTGTTGATGGATACGATGAAACAAAAGGAACACTAACTGTTTACAAAGGCAACGGGAACGGAGAAATACCTACGCTGTTACAGGCTTGTGACTACTTGATCTCCAAAAAACCAGATCTGCTTGCAACCAACGCAACATCAGCCACTGTTACAGCGGTAC
>JAYTNW010000416.1:0-7972 GCA_043748115.1 Bacteroidota bacterium
CAGCCTCAGTAAGCACTGTGGCATCAGCAATACAAAACGGAACCTGTAAAATGCGGGCAATAGTACGCGCCAGCAATGTTTTACCGGTACCTGTTTCACCCACCATCAAAATGTTGGATTTTTCTATTTCAACATCATCACTTTCTTTGCGAATGCCTTGTGTTATCCGCTTAAAGTGATTGTAAACAGCTACGCTTAAAACCTTTTTAGCATAATCCTGACCAATTACATATTCATCTAAATGCTTTTTAATTTCGGCCGGCTTAAGCAAGGATACCTTGGAGCTAAACTTACCTTTAGGTTGGTCAGCAGCTTCTTGTGCAATGATCTGTTGAGCCTGTGTGATGCACTGGTCGCAAATGTGGCCGTTTAATCCAGCAACAAGAACCTGTGTGGCACTCTTATCGCGTCCACAAAAAGAACACTTCACTTCATTCTGCTGCTTTTTCAATCGCTGTTAATTTTCGGAATACTAACTTTATAAATTCAATTACTTATGCTTTGGTGGCTTTGTTGCGAAGCAACACTTCATCAATCATTCCATAGTTTTTCGCTTCTTCAGCAGTCATCCAGTAGTCACGGTCACTATCCTTCCAAACTGTTTCATAGTCTTTGCCGCTGTGTGAGGCAATAATTTCGTACAGTTCTTTTTTCAATTTCTGAATTTCGCGGGCTGTAATTTCAATATCAGAAGCCTGGCCTTCAGCTCCACCCATTGGTTGATGAATCATTACACGTGCATGTTTTAATGCGGTACGTTTTCCTGTTGCGCCTGCACAAAGTAAAACTGCGGCCATAGAAGCTGCCATACCCGTACATATGGTAGAAACATCAGGATTGATGTATTGCATGGTATCATAAATTCCCAAACCAGCATAAACGGATCCACCTGGGCTGTTCATGTAAATTTGAATATCTTTTTTTGAATCCGTTGATTCCAGAAACAACAATTGCGCTTGCACAACATTGGCCACATAATCGTTAATCCCCACTCCTAAGAAAATAATTCTGTCCATCATTAAACGCGAAAACACATCCATGCTTGCAACGTTCATCTGGCGCTCTTCAATAATGGTTGGAGAGATATACCCTTCAGCACGAACGGCAGACTCGATGTAATGATCAACCACGCTGCTGTTAATGCGGTGGTGTTTGGTAGCGTATTGGTAAAATTCGTTTTTAAAATTCATATACTGGTGGTGTTGTATGTTTAGAAAGTGTAAATGTCTTTAAAGTATTAGAATGTTGATTTTATCCTTCAAAATATTCTAGTAATATACTAGGTGTATCTTAATCAAAAATCTCAACCCTTTAACCCTTAATGGTGATGGTGGTGATCTTTAACTATTTTAGTAAATTCGTCATAGCTCACCTTTTTAACGTTACGCGCTACGGTTTGGTTCAGATAATCAAAAACTTTTTTGCTCTTCACAGCTTCACCTGCTTTATTCAGGTTCTCTTCCTTCTCTAAATAACGCTTAGCAAAATCACTAATCATGTCCTGGCCCAATTGATATTGCCCAAACTGTTGCATGATCACGGATGCTGCATATTCTTCTATGTCTTCTTTTTCTATTTTAAGATCAATATCGGTAGCGATTTTGTTTTCTATCATTTTCCACTTCAGTTCGCGGGCATACATCGGATATTCTTTATCCAATTGCTCTTGTGTAACCGGTTTTTCATTTGCAACGGTAATCCAGCGTTTCAAAAAATCATCAGGCAAAGCCATTTTCACATCATGCAGTATGGCATCTTCTGCATCGTGATTAAATTTATGGCGCGACTCATTGGCAAACATGGCAGCAATATCTGACTTTACGCGCTCACGAAAATCTGCTTCTGTTGCTACGGCACCTTCACCAAAAGCTTTATCAAACAACTCCTGCGCAACGTCTAATTTATCTACTTGATTAACTGAAATAATCTTGTATTTAAAATCAGCATTCAAAGCCTCAGCCTTATCTTTATCAATGCGCAACATGTAGGACACTTCCGTTGCATTTTGCATTGCCTTCATTGGGTTAAAAACTACCTCATCGTCTTTTTTAATTCCAATTAATTTTGCTTTTTCCGCTTCATCCTTTACCAAATCAAGAGCAATGGTTGTAGTGCTTTTTATTCCGCCTTCTTTTTCATTTCCATTTTCGTCCAGCTCTGTAAAATCTCCGTAAAGAATACTTTTTTCATCGGCTGTTTCAGGGTTAGTGAATTTACCGTGTTTGCGTCTTAAATCATCAATGTAGGTGTTAATCCGCTCCTCATCCACATCAATTTCGTAAGCATCAACAGGATTAACGGAAGCAAGGTTAAGGTCAATAGCTGGGGCAATGCCTACTTCAAATAGAAATTCGAAATCAGAAGGCTGGTCAAAATTATTGTCATGCGCTTCATTGTCCTTTGGCAAGGGATCTCCCAAAACAGAGATTTTATTTTCTGTTAAAAAATCATGCAGAGACTTTGATACAATTTTATTTAACTCTTCTGACAGAAAAGATTTGCCATACATTTTCTTAATCATGCCTGATGGCACCATTCCTTTACGAAAACCGGGCATAGTGGCAGATTTCTGGAATTTTTTAATGGCCGACTCTACGTCCTTTTGATAATCATCGGGGGTAATGCGGATACGGATCAGTGAGTTTAATTCCGAAACATCTTCTTTTTGAATATTCATTTTTTACTGTTGTTTTTATTTGTCGAAGCAGAACGCCATTCGATTGGCGGTTTGCTGATGTTTGTTTAACTATGGTTGGCCTTAACAGACTAACATAAAATAAGCCGGAACCCGTTGGGTTCCAGCTTATCGTGCGCATGGAGGGACTCGAACCCCCACGAGTTTCCCCGCCAGATCCTAAGTCTGGTGCGGCTACCAATTACGCCACATGCGCAGGGACCATAACTTGAATGGCTTATCAATAAGCCAACCAAATTGAAAATCGCTGACAAATTTACATCTTTTTTTATAATGAATAAACACTCATGCATAAATAGATGCAGAATTATTCAATTTTATTTTCACACCAACGATTCCTACCTGCTGGATTTGCACTCATTTTTACGAAGAAGATTGTCTTAGAATTCTTTGTATTGGGTTGTCAGCAAAAGTTTTGTACCGAAACTGACAGTGCCTTTTGTCATGAAACATTTAAAATTAAATTTGCACATTGCTTGAAGGCAACCTCCACCAAAATATGACCAAATCAAAACTTGATATATCAAAAGAAACCGGTAATCACGGTTTAATAGCTCAATGGGAAGGAGAATGGGAGGGCATGACCAAAACATGGTTTGAGCCCAACATTTTAGCCGATGAATCAGCCATGACAGCAACCATAAAGCCAATGCTCAATGGCATGTTTATGCTATTGGAATATGCAGGAAGCCTGCAAGAGAAAAAATTTAGTGGCTTTATGATAATAGGCAACCATCTGCTCAGCAACAAATTTCAATCGGCCTGGGTAGATAGTTTTCACATGGGAACAGGCATTATGCTTTCAGAATCAAAAGTGGGAGAAAAAAAATTTTCGGTGATGGGCACTTATGAAACAGGAGGAGAAAACAGCGAGCGGTGGGGATGGAAAACAGAATTACACCTGCTTGATGCTAACACCTTAATGATGACAGCTTACAATGTGACACCACAAGGAGAAGAAGCAAAGGCCACAGAAACTATATTTTCCAGAAAAAAATAATGCTATACTGTAATTATGATTATTGATCCATCACAAATTAAAACCGGAGAGCTGCATGCACACATGTTGAGTGCTGTGGCTCCACGCCCTATTGCATTTGCCAGCACCATTGATAAGCAGGGCAACAGCAACCTTAGCCCATTTAGTTTTTTTAATGCCTTTGGCAGCAAACCGCCAATCTTGGTTTTTAGCCCGGCAAGGCGTGTGCGCGACAACACAATAAAGCACACCCTACAAAATGTGATGGACACAAAAGAAGTAGTGATTAGTGTTGTAAATTATGCAATGGTGCAGCAGGCTTCGTTAGCCAGTTGTGAATACCCTAAGGAAGCAAGTGAATTTATTAAAGCAGGTTTTACGCCTGTGAAAGCAGAAAAAATAAAACCTTTTTTGGTAAAAGAATCACCGGTAAATTTTGAATGCAAGGTGCTTGATGTAATTGAAACAGGACAGCAGGGCGGTGCAGGTAACTTGGTGATTTGCGAAATACTTTTAATGCACATTAATGACAACATTTTGGATGCCGACAAAAAAATAGATCCTCATAAAATAGATTTGGTTGCGCGAATGGGTTATGATTATTACTGCCGCGCATCGGGCGGATCGGTATTTACAGTTGCTAAGCCAAACCAAAAACTTGGAGTAGGTTTTGATGCCATTCCAGAGGGCATTAAAAAAAGCGAAGTGCTTACCGGCAACGATTTGGCGCAGTTAGCCAACCAAGAAGCTATTCCAACTGCGGAGGAGATCAATCAATTTTACAGCACTGATGACATGAAACGCTTTAGTGAAGCACTCTCGGCTGATAAAGCCAATGCAACGCTTGCCAAACACTTGGCGGCTCGTAAATTGATATCAGCACAAAAAATTAAAGAAGCATGGATGTTACTTTTAGCATAGATTTTACGATTTTTTTAACATATTAGAAGCAGTAACCTTGGTTTATTTTCATTTCTTTGCCTTCCGCCAAAATTAATAACAGGCATGAAACACTGGTTGGTTAAATCAGAACCTTTTAAATATTCGTGGGATAAATTTGTAATTGACGGTGAAACGCAATGGGATGGAGTTCGCAATTATGCTGCACGCATCCATCTCAACAGCATGAAAAAAGGGGATCATGTTATGTTTTATCACAGCAATGAAGGAATGGAAATAGTGGGTATTGCTAAAGTGACCCGCATTGCCTACCCGGATCCCACTACGGATGATGAGCGTTGGGTAGCTGTTGACCTTGCCCCTCACAAAAAGTTAAAAAAACCGGTGAGTTTGGTGCAGATAAAAGCAGATGAACGATTAAAAGACATAGCCCTCGTACGCATTGGCCGCTTATCTGTAATGCCGCTGAAAAAAGAAGAGTTTGATGTAATAATGGAATTAAGCAAATAAATTTTATGAAGATCAAGAATGTCAGTTTCCTTTTAATACCTGCGATACTGCTTACCCTATTTGCCCAGGCACAATCAGGAAGTGTTCGTGGTTTTGTTTACACCAAAGAGTCTGGTGAGCCTATGCCTTTTGCAAGTGTATTTTTAAAAGGAACAACATTGGGTTCTTTTACTGATGTAAACGGTTACTATTCCATTGTGAAAATACAACCGGGAAGTTACACCCTTTCCGCCACCACCTTGGGGTATGACACTGTGAACATTACCATCAACATTGTTGGAGATGAAATACTCAACAAAAAATTAACGTTGGAAAAAAGAAATGTTGAATTAAAAGCAGTAGAAATCTCAGCAGAAAAAGAAAAGAAAAAAACAGAAGTAAAAATATCTGTAGAGACAGTAACTCCACAGGAAATAAAACAGGTTCCTAGTATTGGTGCAGAGGCAGACCTTGTTCAATACATGCAGGTGGTTCCCGGTGTGGTTTCCAGTGGTGATCAAGGTGGCCAGTTATACATTCGCGGTGGAACTCCTGTACAAAACAAAGTGTTGCTTGACGGTATGATTATTTACAACCCCTTTCACAGCATAGGGTTGTTTAGTGTTTTTGATACCGATGTAATGAAAAACACTGAAGTGTACACAGCCGGTTTTGGCGCGCAATACGGTGGGCGTATTTCATCTGTGATGGACATTAGCACACGAGATGGAAATAAAAAAAGGCTGGCAGGTAAAATATCAACAGGCACCTTTCTTTCCAAAGTATTATTGGAAGGCCCTCTTAAAAAAGCAAAAGACGAAAATGACGGCACAGCATCATTCATTTTATCAGTAAAAAACTCGTACTTAGATCAAACCTCTAAAACCCTTTATGATTACGCTTCTGACAACGGCCTGCCCTATTCATTTAATGATATTTATGGCAAAATAGTGTTGAACAGCGCCAGCGGAAGTAAGGCTAATTTTTTCGGATTTAATTTTCAGGACAAGGTAAACTATCCCGGAGTGGCAAAATATGATTGGAATTCATCAGGTGGCGGAGCAAGTTTTGTTTTGGTGCCCGGAACCTCAAAAGCGCTGATGCGTGGTAATGTTGGATATTCGAAATACGAAATTACTGCTGCCGAAGGAAATGAAAAACCTAGCAAAAGTTTAGTGAATGGCTTTAACCTAGGTTTCAACTGGCTATACTTTTTGAACAACGATGAAATAAATTACGGGCTGGAAGTGCAAGGGTTTAAAACCGATTTTGAATACTTCAACTATGCCAACAGAAAAATTAACCAAACAGAAAACACCACTGAATTCGGGATCTTTTTCCGTTACAAAAAAATCATCAACAACTTAATTATTGACCCTTCAGTACGTTTTCAGTATTACGCATCATTATCAGAATTTTCTCCTGAGCCACGTTTAGGATTAAAGTATAACCTTAGCGATAAAATTCGTTTGAAAGCTGCCGGTGGTTTATATGCTCAAAATTTAATTTCGGCCAACAGCGATCGTGATGTGGTTAATTTTTTCTACGGCTTCCTATCTTCTCCTGATGATTTGCCTTCTAAATTTGACGGAAAAAATATAAAAAAGAAACTGCAATTGGCACGTCATGCCGTTTTGGGTGTGGAATATGACATCACAAAAAATTTGGATGTAAACATCGAAGGCTACATTAAAGATTTTTACCAGTTAACCAATGTTAACCGTGACAAAGTGTATGATGACGTAGCTAACAATAACGACAAGCCTGACTCCCTTAAAAAGAGTTACATTATAGAAAGAGGATTTTCTAAAGGAATAGATGTGGTTTTCAAATATGAGTATCGCAGATTTTACGCTTGGTTGGTTTATTCATTAGGTTTTACCACCAGAAACAACGGAAACTATGAATATGCCCCGCATTTTGACAGAAGGCACAACATCAATGTGGTGGCTTCCTACAAACTAGGTAAAAAAGTGGATTGGGAAATTGATGTGAGATGGAACTACGGTTCTGGGTTTCCACTTACGCAAACGCAAGGATTTTATCCCTATCTTAATTTTCAAAATGGCTTAGGCACTGATTATACACAGGACAACGGACAGTTAGGTGTGCTTTACGGACCTCTTAATCAATCCCGGTTACCTGATTATCACCGCTTGGATGTATCAGTAAAAAAGTCGTTTCCCATTGGCAAAAACAGCGTGCTTGAGGCGGTAGTGAGTCTTGTAAATGCTTACAACCAGGAAAACGTTTTTTATGTTGACAGGGTTCGATACAAAATCATTAATCAAATGCCCATCATTCCATCCGTGGGTGCATCGTTAACATTTTAACATTTCCGAATAATATTTTTTTAAGCCGGCTACCCATCAAGCCGGCTTTTTTATTTACAACGATTGCAGAAAAGCATTTGGTGGAATCAGCTTAACACTTGTTCTTAAATTTCAACTTTGTATTTTAGTGCCATGCTAAAAATTCTATTAACAGGCAGTAACGGATTGCTAGGGCAAAAAATCATTTACGCAGCAGCCAACAAGCCGGCCTTCCAACTTATTGCAACGTCAAAAGGCGCCAATCGCACCACTTTAAAAACAGGGTACACGTATTTATCGCTTGATATTACGGATGCAAAAGCCGTTGCCGAAATCATAGATCAGCACAAGCCTGACTGCATTATTAATACAGCAGCCATGACCAATGTAGATGCCTGCGAAACCGATAAAGAAAATTGCCATCTGATGAATGTGGAGGCTGTAAATTTCATGCTTGAGGCTTGCAAAAAACACAACATTCACTTCGTGCACCTAAGCACTGATTTTGTTTTTGACGGCAAAGCAGGTCCTTACCGTGAGGAGGACGAACCTAATCCACTAAGCTACTATGCATGGAGCAAATTGGAGTCGGAAAAA
>JAYTNW010000417.1:0-7357 GCA_043748115.1 Bacteroidota bacterium
GTGGCCACCTTGCTACCTTTGTTTAGGTTGCACGGGTATTCGCCAAGCCTCATGGTTCCGCCTTTCATGGAAATATTTTTTTGCCCTTCCATTATATCAATCACAGCGTTTTTTGTGGATTTGTCCATCTCGGAGCTGTGCGCATCTTTTAATCCCAACACATTGCGTGCAAACTCCACCACTGCGCATTGCATGCCTAAACAAATGCCTAAAAATGGAATCTTATTTTCACGTGCATATTTTATAGCAGATATCTTCCCTTCAATTCCTCTATCGCCAAAACCCGGTGCTACCAAAACAGCTTTCAGATTTTTTAATTTATCGGCAACGTTGGTTTCATCAATTTTTTCAGAGTGTATCCACTCAATATTTACTTTACACTCATTGGCAACACCGGCATGTATAAATGCTTCGGCAATGGATTTATAGGCGTCTTTTAACTCAATATATTTTCCGACAAGGCCAACGGTTACTTCGCTTGTGGGATGCTTAAGCTTGCCCAAAAAGTTTTTCCATGCTGTAAGCTCAGGTTCATGGTGCAGCGGCAATTTTAATTTATTAAGCACCACTTTATCCAACTGCTCTTTTAGCATGTGCAGCGGTACATCATAAATGGTACTGGCATCAATGGACTCGATCACTGCATTCACATTCACATTACAAAACAATGCTATTTTCCTGCGCATCTCAGTACCCACTGGTTTTTCGCTGCGGCAAACCAAAATATCAGGCTGCACACCATATTCTAGCAATGTTTTTACAGAGTGCTGTGTAGGCTTTGTTTTAAGCTCACCGGTAACCGACAAATAAGGGAGCAACGTTAAATGGATCACGCAACAACTGTTGCCCATTTCCCAAATCAACTGCCTTACTGATTCAATAAAAGGCAACGACTCAATATCGCCAACCGTACCGCCAATTTCAGTTATAATTATATCGTAGTTTCCTGTTTCGCCCAGCAGCTTAACCCGTCTTTTTATTTCATCGGTAATGTGCGGGATCACCTGTACGGTTTTTCCCAAAAATGCACCTTCACGCTCCTTATTAATCACCGTTTGGTAAATGCGTCCGGTGGTAACATTGTTGGCTTGAGAAGTTGGCACATTCAAAAAGCGCTCATAGTGGCCAAGGTCAAGGTCTGTTTCAGCCCCATCGTTGGTCACATAGCATTCGCCATGCTCGTAAGGGTTTAAGGTGCCAGGATCCACGTTAATGTAAGGATCAAGCTTTTGAATGGTGACCTTATAACCGCGTGCCTGCAGCAGCTTGGCTAAAGAAGCAGAAATGATCCCTTTGCCTAACGAAGAGGACACACCACCGGTTACAAATACATATTTTACAGCGCTCATAAAAATTAAGGAAGGTGATGATTATACGGGGTGCAAAGTTAGGAGAATGTTTAAGGTTTAAAGTCTAAAGTTTAAAGTTTGTTTATAATTGTCAGTTTTATCCAGCTCAAACAAACCACCCAACAACCAATACCCAATACCCAATATCCAATATCCAATACCCAATACTATTACCCAACAACCAATACCCAATATCCAATACCCAATACCCAATACCCAATATCCAATATCCAATATCCAATATCCAAAACTAATACCCAATACCCAATACCCAATATCCAATACCCAATACTAATACCCAACAACCAATACCCAATACCATCATATCCACTAAATAACTACTTTTGAAAACCACTTAATCATTTTCACCCAAACCTTAAACTTTAAACCACAAACTTTAAACTAAACTATATGGATCGTTTCTTCGGAATTTTTGGTTTCATTTTTATTTTGGGCGTTGCCTTTTTAATGTCTAACAACCGCAAGGCCATAAACCTCAGGCTTGTCCTCAGCGGCTTGGGATTGCAAATTGTGCTGGCCATTTTTATCCTTAAAACAAGCATAGGGCAAACCATCTTTCAAAAAATGGCCGACTTCATCACCAAAATTCTCGACTACGCACTGCGCGGTGGCGAATTTGTATTTGGTGCCCTTATCAAAAAAGACATCATGGATCAGGTCTTCGGCCCTGCCAACAGCTTTATCTTTATGTTCAAGATCATGCCCACCATTATTTTTGTGGCCGTGCTCGTGAGCATTGCTTACCACATTGGGCTCATGCAACGCATCGTTTCTGTTTTTGCAAAAGGCATGAAAGCCATCATGAACGTAAGCGGTGCCGAAGCCCTCAGTAACGTATCATCAGCATTTGTGGGGCAGGTAGAAGCGCAAATCCTCATCAAACCCTACATCGCCAAAATGACCAAAAGCGAACTGCTCGCTTCCATGACGGGTAGCATGGCCTGCATTGCAGGAGGGGTAATGGCCATTTACATCAGCATGGGTGTGCCGGCTAATTACCTGCTGGCCGCAAGCATCATGGCGGCACCGGCAGCACTTGTCATCTCCAAAATTGTTTATCCCGAAACCGAAGAGTCAGAAACTAAAGGCACCGTAACGCTCGATGTAAAAAAACAACACAGCAACCTAATGGACGCCATTTCGCATGGTGCCAGCGATGGATTAAAAGTTTCCCTCAACGTAATTGCCATGCTAATTGGCGTTATCGCACTCATTACATTAATTGATGCAGGCCTCGGCTTCATGGGTCGCCACTTAGCCGATTGGGGCATGAGCCTTAGTGCCATTAATATTGACCTCACCAAACTCAGCCTCAAAGAAATATTGGGTGCACTCTTCTCCATCTTTGCTTACTTAATGGGAGTGCCAAGGGCCGATGCACATGTGGCAGGGCAGTTGCTCGGTACCAAATTTGCCGTTAACGAATTTGTAGCCTACGTTGATTTTATTGGCATAATGAAAACCCTTTCACCCAAAACCATCACCATCATTTCCATAGCACTTTGTGGCTTCGCCAATTTTAGCTCCGTTGCCATACAGGTGGGAGGCATTGGCGAACTAGCACCATCGCGCAGGGCCGACCTTGCCAAACTCGGTTTAAAAGCACTCGTTTGCGGCACACTGGCATCTTACCTTTCGGCTACGCTGGCGGGGATCTTAATGTAGTGTTAATCTCTTTTAAAACAAACAACACCGCTCGGTAGCAGGTTCCTGTCCTGCCATTCACTCCAAGTCCGCCAACACACAAGGCCAACGCACTGCGGGCTTTCGTTGCTGTCAGGTTTAGTTTGCAACACCTCTGCACACAACATCTTTCAATAATAAAAAAGTGTTCACCATTTTCCCACTCGTAAATTCGAAACTATTTGTTAATGGGAGTTACTCAAACACAATTTTCCCACTGTAACTCTTCTTTTTATTAGCAAGCACAACATTATAAACCCCTTTTGCTTCCTGCTCTAAGTTTAATTTACTATTACCATCAGAAGTATAAGTTTGTGCAGTAGGAAAATTTACGCGTGAAGGTTCCATTTGGGTATATTAAAAAATTGAATTGGTGGGTGGTGTTGGCATTAAATGGTTTTCAAAAAACTATAACATCTTTTGAATTTTGCCTTATACACTTTTAACTTTAAAATTTATTCCACAACCATTTGCCCAACATAAGTTAGTTTGTTTTGCACCAGCCTCACCGTGTAATTGCCTGTTGCCGTTTTGCCAACATTAAAGTGTGGAGCATCGCTTTCTTTTTCCAAACTAAAACGCGCTGTTTCTTTACCTGTTTGGTCATAAACATAAAGCCATGCATCTTTAAAAGTTTTTACAGCATCAGGCACCTTTATGGTAAAGGTGCCTTTGTTGGGGTTGGCAAAAATTATTAACTGCTTGTTGGGGTCAGCAAATCTGCCGCCAATGCCTGTTATGGCATTGCTCTTGGCAATAAAACCATCCTGCTGACCATAGCTTGTAAAGGAGTTACTGCCAATAGTTACACTGCCATTAAACACACCGTTTACCAACACATCACCATTGGCATGTGTCTCCACCCCGTAGCCATCTGCATTGCCAAAATGCCTCACCCCAAGGCAATCTCCATTTTGGTCGTAACGCGCAAGAAACATGTCACTGGTGTTAGATGTACTAATATTGTACGTGCCAAATTGCGCAGTGCCAGTAAATGTACCGATTACATAAAAATTACCATCAATGTCGGCCGCAATGTCATATGCAACGGCATTACATGTACCGGATAAATAGCTGCCCCGGACCCATTGATTAATGCCGTTGTTGTTAAACTTAGCTATGAACATATCATAGTTATTTGTTCCATTGCAGCTTACCGTATTTCCATCTATAGTCATATTGTCTCGATACTGACCTACAACATATAAATTGTTGCTAACATCAAATGCAATATCTTTTGCAAAATCATCAGTGTAGGATTGATTGCCAAATCGCTTTGCCCAAATTACATTGCCGTTTAAATCACATTTAGCTAAAAGCGCATCGCCAACATTGCTTGCAAATAGAGTATCAGTGTCAACAACTGTTGTGTCATTTTCAGTAACACCTGCAAAATAAAGTTCGCCATTGTAAATTTTAGGGCCAGTATTATAACCGCCTGTTATTAATGTGTTTTTAACATTTAATATATTACCATTGGCGCAATCAAATTTTATTAGGCTATTACCTTCATTTAATGAATACGTATCAATGTTTCCTCCTGCGTAAGAGTCAATAATTATAGACCAATAAATATTTCCTGAGATATCTTCAGTTAAGTAACCTCCTCAATCATTCTGTAAACCGCCACCACTTTTTATCCAAAAACAAATACCGTTAAAATCAAATTTGGCAATAAAGCCATCAGCCCCGCCATTAGATGTTACTGAATTCCCATCAATAGTTAAGGTATCATAAAACTGACCAATACAATAAATTGCATTAGCGGTAACTAATGCAATTTGGCCGGATTCTTCAGTAAAAGAAGTATTAAAATTACCAATTTGCTTATACCATAATAAGTTGGTTCCTGACAAATCATACTTAGCTAAAAACCAATCGTTATAGCCATTTGAAGAAAGCGTGTTACCATTTAGGAAGCAATTAAAAACAAATGTACCTGATACAAACATATTATTGCTGTTTGTAGAAGGTCTGACATAATCATCCCCTATCCCTCCGATTTGTTTACTCCATTGCCATTGCGCTTTAGCACTTAAAGAAATAAGTACCATTAATATTAATATATAGTTTTTCATTTTGCGTTCGTTTTATTTATTGAATAATGAGTTTTTTTGTGATTTGACTTTTGTTATTAGCGGCTTCTATAAAATAAATTCCCTTTGCCAGTAGCTGATCTTTAAAGTTAACTGTATTTAGTTCTGTCGTGGTGCTATGCATAATTTGACCCATTACGTTTTTTATAATAATGGTTGTTTTGCTATAGTCTGCCCTTCCAGTAAATTGTACTGTAAATATACCTTTATTGGGCATTGGATACACAACCAAATCAAAGTTGCTTTCATTAATAAATGACAGTATAATTTCCTTTTCAGAATGAGTTTCATTACCATTTTCTGAAATTACCCTTGCTGTGCGATAGCCAGTGTAATTAATACAGTCGTGAAAAGATGGAGCAGTATAAACATGCACCTCGGCAGTATTGCTAATATGTACTTCGCCTGCAAGGTTAATTTCTTCGCGTGCGGTTAAATCAGATATGCCGTTTAATTGTGTGGTGGTGCTTGCAAGTAACGTATTCCATCCTTTAAAATTTTTATTTACTCCCTGTGGTACCGAGGTAACTATGGTTTGGTCATAGTTAAAATTGGCTCTTTGCAATGAAAAATTTTGTGTGGATGGCGTAAGTTGTATTTGCTTCCGATCTCCAATATCAGCACCATTTAAATTTGTGCCTGGCGCAAAGCATCTTAAAAGCACTGTTTTGTTATTACCAAAATTAGATGGGTGGTAATTAAATGGAATTACTTTATAGTATCCGTTTACATCGGTAAATGTATTGTTCCAATAATGCTTATTTTTTAATTCGATATTATCAAAGTACAACCAACTCAAACTCATCACAATTGCCCCTTCAATAGGCTGGCCTGTTGCAGCATCAGTAACAACGCCTTCAACAAAACCCGTTTCAGCAGGGTTGTAGGTTTTGTTTAGCAAAGGGTCGTAATAGTGGCTGCTGGCATCGT
This sequence comes from Bacteroidota bacterium, assembly GCA_043748115.1. GTDB lineage: Bacteria > Bacteroidota > Bacteroidia > AKYH767-A > OLB10 > OLB10. The sequence goes on from JAYTNW010000417.1 coordinate 6,080, forward strand.
AGGTTGCAGGTGGTGTAATGCTGCACTTATATTGGTTGGAGCTGCACCATTAATAATATCGCCATTGGCAATTTCTCATTTAAACCTGTCATTCCACTTATTGAGATCGTAAATATGTACGTCCAGCGCATCAATGTAATATGTGCCAGGTGTATCAAACAAATGGTGGTAGTTGTAAAAGTCCACAATTACACATCAGCAGAAGTACCCAAATTGTATTCATTTGCAGCGCTATTACTAAACCCTGCACTGATATTGCTAATTTCCAGTAAATATTTATCGATACCAAGTCCACCAACACACAAGGCCAACGCACTGCGGGCTTTCGTTGCTGTCAGGTTTAGGGTAAATGCTGATTGGGTTATAAGATCCTTTCTTGCAATATACCTACACTGGTAGGCGTTTGTTTTATTTGAAATAAGTCTTAAATTTACAAAGCCATTTAAAATTTTATTTTATGAAAACAAATTTTTTGAAAAAAATTACTGTATCGTTAATTCTGATACTTAGTGTAACATCTTACACCAACGGACAATAGGTAACTATACCTGATCCTTATTTTGTGAATTATCTCCAGCAAAACTTTCCTACGTGTATGAATGGGAATTTGATGGATACAACATGTTCTGGTATTGTAAATGCAACCTATGTTGATGTTTCTTACGACACCATACAGAATTTAACAGGTATAGAATATTTTGATTCTCTTGACACTTTGATATCGGATGAAAATCAACTCGTAACTGTTTCGTCATTTCCCGAGGGATTATCTTATTTTAGATGTACAAATAGTCCATTGTCAAGTTTGCCTGCTTTTCCTTCGGGATTGCTGTATCTGTATCTTGATAATAATGGTTCTTTGGCTACTTTACCTTCATTACCGATTGGGTTACTTGAATTGAGTTTTTCAAATTATAGCCCATCAGGATTAAGTGCGTTACCTTCTTTACCTTCAGGTTTGCTTAAACTATGGTGCGATGGTAACAATTTTACAGCCCTTCCTTCTTTACCCTCATCTCTTACTTTATTAAGTTGTTACGGAAGTTACCTTTTGGGTTTACCGCCCTTGCCACCTTCATTGTTGACCATTGTTTGCGGAGGTAATTTGTTTACTACCTTGCCTTCATTACCATCTGGTCTTACCGAACTTTCATGTTTGGATGGGCTGTTAACCAGTTTGCCAGTATTGCCAAATTCACTAGAGGTCATTGTTCTAACAAATAACAACCTTTCAAGTTTGCCCCCACTCCCAACATCACTTAAGCACTTAGGATGTGA
>JAYTNW010000418.1:0-4117 GCA_043748115.1 Bacteroidota bacterium
TTCCGCTCGATGTGGTGTAAATTTTCCCATTTGCAGCAAGATACATGTTTCCAAAATCAGTAAAGCCTCCAACATTAAATGTATCGTAAAGGGCAACAAATTGCCTTGAAGTTGCAATATTGGATGCTTGTAAATCAAATTGAGAAATTTTTAAAAATTGAGAAGTATATAAAAATCGAGAACTTGCCGAAAAGCTTAACCCAATTCCTAAAAAAGTGTCAGCAAGATTTATTACAGTCGGATTGGAAAACAGCCCTGTACATCGATTAAAATCCAATAGACGCAAATCTCTTAAGTAAGGTAAACTAACATTTCCTGTTGGTATAGTATGAGTGTAGGCAAATTTCTTACCATCGGGAGAAAAAACAGGGGCGCTTAAAAAATTATGATGATCTGGCACATTTAAATGTTGAGTACTTACGTTGGCAATACCTGTTGGAGTGAGTAGCAAAGTGTAAACAACATCACTGCTGTCTTTTAAAACCGCTACCCACCAGTCGCGACCATTGGCATGCTTGCAGGCCGTTATTCCGAAGCATAATTCATCACTAAACGCAATTTGGTTTTTTTGTGTAACTGCTCCTCTGCCACTGTCTAAATTCATATTAATTAATGAATAAAATAATTCAGAGGCATTGTTGTTATTATTTCCCGTTTGATGAAACAAAACATATTTATGCGAAGAGTCTGGCCATGGCAAAGCTATTTGCATAGAAGGAACAGGGAATCCATAGCCCAAGGGAGGACAATTCCCGCCTGCAAATTGTCCGGGGTTTAGTCCTCCTCCGTTTTTCATAGTATCATTCAGTGAATTGGCAATCCAGCAACCGTTAGTATAAAATAATATACTACCTGCTGTATCAGCAATGTTTGCTTGTGATCCAATAAATTTCATTTCCCTAACCATGCTGAAAATTTGAAAACTAGTAGAGTCGATTTCAGCTTTTGCATGCATATTACTTGTCGTATAACCCAACAACCAATTATGGTTTAACCCTTGGGCTAATAAGTTATGTGGCAAACAAATCATTAACAATAGTGCAATTTCCCTCATTTCTCAATTATTAATTTTTTTATTTTATTAAATCCATTTTCTCCTTTAGCATCAATTAAATAAAATCCTTGTAAATACTTATGCGTGTAAATAGTAAATTGTTGTTGCCCCTCTGGCTTCCATTCATCCATTATTTGACCCAACATATTACGTAAAGTAACTTTTGTTATAGCGTTCACTGGCGACAAAATACGTATTTCAGTTTTGTCATTGGTAGGGTTTGGGATTAGTTCAAAATCTATTGCTGTATAGTTTTGTGTGTTTATTCCTCCTTTTCTGTATAGGCCCGCTTGCAAACACATGGCTTCATCATTGTAAATCAAACTGTCATTAAACCATGCCACAAAATTACGCGCCTGATATACTGCTGTACCTCCACTGTAAGGGCATTGTAAAGCGATAGCCAATGCCTCTGCGTAGCGATAAGCAGCATTTTCAATCCCATTAAGTTCAGCCTCTCCTACTATATCGTCCATTGTTTTGGAGTTAATTTCAGGTGTTTCTGTAGGTGTTATGGTAGCATTTATGTTTTTACTGTTTTGCAAGTTATCATACTTTAGGTTTTCAATTTGTAACACAACGCTTTGCATTGTGCTTTCATAATTATGAAGTGTTTGAAACAATTGTTGCTTTAAAATGCTATAATCTATCCCTATATTTATTTCTGCTAGCCTGTCAACATCAAGTAAACTATCCTTAGTTTGTTGTATTAAATTCTCAGTAGTTGCTAACAAGTGACTAAAATATGCTGTACCCATAAAAGCTGCTTTCACAAAGTCAACCGAAGCGTTAAACTTGCCGTATGCCTGAACTTGATTGGCAGTATAAAAATTTAAGAACACAACATCGCTATTGCGTAGTATCGAATCTTCATCTAATAAATTATACAAATATTGTTTTGCTATGTTCTTGCTTTCATCCACAAAGTCTTTAGTTAAAGCACTATCCAAAGCAATATTTTTTAATAGATTTACATCCAAGTCTTGGCTATGCTGTGTAAGACAACTCACCCCACATTGATCGGGGCTTCCTAGAGTATCTACAAAAAACCATTGACCGTTTGGCGAATAGTTCAAGGGATGCCAAATCGTATTTGAGGTTTGATGAATAAAAATTTTTGAAAAGACTGGATTCCCTACATTACTCGCATTCAATTTATTTAAAGCCCCTAGCCATTTATTCCCTCTTTGCGTTTGCTGGCCTATCACAGCACTGGTGTTTAGGTATAAGCCCATATCACAACTGTCCACTTTGTTAGCCCTAAAGTTATTTTGTTGCAAACAATTACCTCCCAAGTACACTCCGCAGTTATGGTGTTTTATCGTGTTGCAGTTTACAGTAAACTGTCGGCTCTGTGCTACCTCAATTCCTTTGCTTACAAAACTGCTATCACTCGGGTAGTTAGTGCTTATATAATTGCAAGAAACTGTGGCACTGTCGCCACCTAAAAGTGATATGCCTGTGGTTGCAGGTTTTATAACCCCATTTTTTAGTTGACTTATTGTATTATAATTTATTTGTACTTTGCTCGCATAGCTTCCGTAAACACCCAAAGCCGCTGCATTTAACGTAACCGTATTATTAACTATAACATAATTTCCACTTACTGAATTAACCGTTTCAATTAAACTTATCCCGACACCTTGTGTGCTTCCTTGAATTGTAATAACGTTGTAAGAAGCATTCATAGAATAAGCTCCGGCATTAGTCATCCAGTTAATCCCATACTTGCTTGCTTTGATGGTACAATTGCTAACATTCGCCTTTCTATTTTGGCAATGTGCTGTAAAAATACCAGTGTTAACGTCAATAAACTTCACATAGTTTATATCCACTTGAGAGTAGTTGCTGTAAACCCCTCGGTCACACGCATCAACAGTATTACTTCCATTTGCCATTGGGTCTAATTTTAATTTAGACTGAAAATTTGTATTGGCACCTAGGCTCACTACACAAGTACCTCGATAACTGCCGGGCCAGCTATTATTGTTAGAAATAAAATTGAAATAACTATTGGTAACTTTCAAATCAGAATAGTTGGCAAATATTCCATGTATAGAGCGGGTAAAAGTATTAGCGGTTTGCGCATTGTCACCAATAGTGCAAAACATTTTGTTTAACCTTATACCAATATACATATTAATACCAGTAGGACTGCCACTAAAAACAGGTCTGTAACCATTCAATGCCCTAAACGTGCTACCCGTTACAGTGAGTGCTGCATTACCATACACATCGCTCTGCGATATTTCTGGTTGTGCATCAATGCCAATAATATCATCGTAAAAATAAGAGTTAACCACTTTAGCGTTGCCTCCATTTCGCAACGTAATTCCTGCTGCTGCATCCTTAATGGTTGATCCTCCCAAGTTTATTTTTCCTCCATTCAGCACCTCTATCCCTGCCCACATATATCGGCAGCCTTCAATGGTGGTACCGTTCAAAACCAAAAAGCCTCCAGCCTGTATTATTATTTGTGCAGTGGGTGCAGTGTAAACACTGCAATTGTTAAACGTAAATGTATTGTTAACATAAAAAATTCCTGCAATAAAAATACTTTGCCCCGTGTAACCTGTACCCAAACTTTGCGAGTACGTATTGTTAGCAATGGTTAAGTTAGCTCTACAAGCATCTTCCACCACCGTCACACAAACACTATCTCTATAAACAGTACTTCCGCTCGTTTGCAAACTAACCTTGTTTTGCAACAATTGGCTTGGACAATTACCAACAGTTTTATACTTTCCTTTTACTGTATAACTCAAACAAGTATCGGCAGGGAAACTGGTAAAATACGGGAAAGACGGGTTACTGCTTATAAAAGTAAAAACGCTTGTATCGGGCAACGTTTCTAACAAAGCAATGCTTTGTTGTCCTCCGTTGTGGCTACACACAGTAATAGTAAACGATACGGTATCTCCCACAGCCACACTGTCTTTATTAGCTGTTTTATCAATCGTAAATCAATCCGTACACACACTCCCCCCATCCCAAACAATTGTATCATTACTCTGCGTATTTACTTGGCTCAACCGTGCTGCTGTTTGCACAATGGTATCATTG
>JAYTNW010000419.1:0-2342 GCA_043748115.1 Bacteroidota bacterium
AAAACTGATTGGTTTCTCCACCCATAAACCCATAGAATTTTTCGAAGCCTTGCCCTGTTGGCCAATTTTCGAAAGGACCAGAGGGATGTATTTGCCAGGCCGGAGTTTCATGATTTTTTCCAAACTGTGCTGTATTAAATCCATTGAGTTTTAAAATCATTGCTGTTTGAGCAATACTCTGCGGCCTAACTCCTGTATTACCAGGATACGCGGTTGCTATTTCAGTAATACCAGCCATATTATTGCTATGGTGATTGCGCCCTGTGAGCAAAGCGGTTCTTGTTGGAGAACAAAGTGCAGTAGTATGAAAACGGTTATAGCGTAACCCTTGAGCTGCTAATTTCTCTGCAAATGGCATTTTGATAGGGCCACCAAAAGTAGAGCTCATACCAAATCCAAAATCATCAACTAGTACAAGGATAACATTGGGTGCACCTTTTGGAGCTTTGATTTCCCAAGGAGCGGGTGCTTTTGTATTTCGAGCATCTTCCTCAGTATATGCATCAATAACTGGCGGCTTAATTGGGAGTACAGTTCGATCAAACGCATCAGCTGTTGTTGAAGCAGTTGCGGATTCTTCTTTTGGTTGATTGCAACCAAAGAATAAAAAGGCTGTATAGCTTAGTAGAAGCAGGAAAGATTGGTTGTACTTTTTCATGTATTAAAATTAGTTTTTTTATTGTTTGATGTGATTAAGATATACGATTTCTTGTTACAACTTAAGATTTTGATACAAGAAAGCCCATCAGATTTAAAGTTGATGGGTTTTGACTTACGCAAATGCGATTGTTGAGACTACTTTTAATGATTAAACATTAATAATTGGCCAAAAACTAATTACTGCTTGGGCGTTTTAATACTTTCCATAATGTTGCTCATATCAAAACTTTTAGCACCTTGTACAGGTGGATATTTCATCAGTGTTCCGATATGTGCACCAATTTTTTCTCCCATTGGCGCAAATATCCAGCTTACTTTTTGCAATAAATGACCTGCCGATTCTTTGTCGGTGTAAGACTCATTTGGATCCATGCGTAGATTTACAACAAGAGGTGCAGTAAGTGGAACTACGTTTGAATAGTAATTTTCCTTTGTATTGAAGTGAACTTTCCATTGGTCCATTCTAATGGCCATCAATTTTGATTCATAATAATACATGAGGTCGTGCCTTTTTGATTCGGATGTTTTACCTATCCAGTAATCTGCATTGTTAACGCCATCAATGTACTGTTTTTTTTGCGCCATCATATCTGCCGCAACATCTTTTACACCTGCAATTGAAGCAAAAGTGGTAAACATATCCATATGTGTTTGTATACCGTTGGCAACAGTACCAGCTTTTATATTTCCTGGCCATCTTACCATACTTGCAACACGCATACCACCTTCGTAAGTGCTCATTTTTTCGCCTCGGAAAGGGGTAGTGCCACCATGTGGCCAACTTGAATGTTCAGGGCCATTATCGGTACTGTACCATACTACCGTATTTTCTGCAAGACCATTAACATCCAGAAAATTTAGGATGGCGTTTACATCTGCATCATGTTGCAACATTCCACTGCCATAAAAATCTGCTTCACTAGTATATTTTTCAGCAGCATAGCGCCAATGCTCTGGTAAGCGTGTGTAAAGGTGCATACGGCTTGTATTTAACCAAACAAAAAATGGCTTGCCCCCTTTTTTGGCACGTAACATAAAATCCATTGCTTTAGGAGCAACTTCTGCACTGTCGAACAAGTGCATTCGTTTTTGTGTAAGCGGACCTTGGTCAATAATTTTCTGTTTGCCCACTTTGCCCCAACGTTCTTCTACAGTGGGGTTATCCGTATCTGTTGCCCATGAATGAATTACACCTCTTGTGCCAAATTTCTTCTCGTATGCTTCGAATCCGCCAGGATATTTTTCGGCTTCTAACTTATAGTCTCTTTGTTCTGATTCTTCCTGTGTATTTAAATGATATAAGTTACCAAAAAATTCATCAAACCCATGAGCTGTTGGTAAATGGATATTTCTATCACCCAAATGATTTTTACCAAAGTGGCCAGTAGTATATCCCTGTGCTTTTAATACTTCGGCAAGGCAAGGCGATTCAGGTTGCAAACCCAATGCATCGCCAGGAGAACCAACAGTTGTCATTCCACTACGAATAGGATATTGACCAGTGATGAATGATGCACGTCCAGCTGTGCAACTTGGCTGTGCATAATGGTCTGTAAACATAATGCCCTCTTTACCAATACGGTCAATCCCTGGTGTGCGATATCCCATGGTACCAAGGCCATACATGCTGATGTTTTGCCATCCTACATCATCACCCCATATCACTAGAATATTGGGTTTGT
>JAYTNW010000420.1:0-1788 GCA_043748115.1 Bacteroidota bacterium
CTTCACCGTATTTTATGATGAGAATTTAGGTGCAAATCAATGGCAAACAAAAAATCGTGCTTATGACCTTGATATGGCATCAAACTTTACCGACCAAAATTCAACAAATCACTTTGGCATAATCACTAACTTGTTAAATCAAGCACAAACTGCGGGGCTTAAAGTAATTCTTATTTGTGGTGGAAGTTTTAAAGATACCTTACCACCAAAGAATAGAATCATGTGGCAAACCTATGATGCATTAGCAGCAGCACACTTCTCAACATACCTAACAAAACTATCAAGTGTTGTAGGTACTCACCCTGCACTTCTTGCTTTTGATTTTATAAACGAGCCTATCTATCAGGACATGTGGAGGGATGGAACGGGCAGTAGTGTTAAAAAAGAAACTATTTGCAGTTATGTAAGTCAATGGTATGATGCTTTGCGCACAAGCAGCAATAACCTAATTACACTCGGCAGTTCAGCCACTGACGAACTTTTTTATTTTGACACGGGTATTATGAAACTTGATTTTTACTCCCCGCATATTTATACGAAAGGGCATCCAATGTATCCCAATTATAGTAACACCGCTGATTACGGAATACAAAATGGTTTTGACAGATATGAAATTGTAAATTACTGGATGGGTAAAGTTTATCCAATGCCGTGGATAATTGGTGAAACTGGATTTGCTGCCGATGATAACACAACCAATCCCGGTTTATTTCCAAACCATCTTGATAACGACCCTATACATCATAACCCGCCTTGGATGTTTGGAAGTGAAACTCAACAACAGGCTTTTGCTCAATACAGCCTTGATGTTACACGAAATGCAGGTGCATCTGGCTACGCATGGTGGGCATTTCAAAACGTTTTTTGGTTTGATTTAACATCGCAAGCGCATGAATATGCCGAAGATTTTTTTGGCTTGTTACATTTTGGTGATGGAACAACAAACACATGGTACGATAAACCTGCTGTCTCCGTTTTTCAAAGCTACCTTAATGCACAGGGGCAGCCACCTGCCGCAGTACCATTAACACAACCTGTACACTATTACGACCCTTATGAGATAGCTGTAAATTGCGCAACATGTGTCCCAAAAACAGTTCAGGGAAAAGTTGTTGACTATGAAGTTCCTTCTAACGATATTGAAAATGCTTTGGTATTAGGCACAAGTTGGTTAAGTACAGATGATAATATTTTACTGAATAACCCAATTGATGATTTATATCTCCATGATATATCATACACATTTACCGAAAATGATGGAACTTTTAATGTAATGCCCTATAATTACAAGCAGCCGGGCATTGTTGACCCACACCGCCTTGTCTCTATTGAAATTTCAGCAGTTGCCGGTGAACGTTTAAGATTGGGACCCGATTGGCCTTATGGTGAACTGCAAATGGCAAACCCCGGCACGGTAACTTTAAAAAAAATAGTTAATGGATATGATGCTCTTGCATCCAATGAAATTGTTGCAGTAGATGAAGTTAGAAATTACTACGGGCGAAACACTTTAGTTGCATCCAACCTTGAACTGAATGGTGAATCTAATCTTACAGCACGTCAGGAAATAAATATCAATACTGAATTTCATGCACACGCAAGCATTACAGCAAATAATAATAACGAAATTCACATTTACATCTCAGATGCATTTCCTGATTGCTCTCCTGACTTTGCAGGATATTTAAGGACAACTCCCAATACATCTCCAACTAATGAAACGGTAAACAGTAGCAGCAAAGAAATTGAAGTTAAATTTAACGTAGCAAAAAACCTGTTGGTTGATGT
>JAYTNW010000421.1:0-6695 GCA_043748115.1 Bacteroidota bacterium
TAATAGTTTATGGAAATTGTTATAGCACATTGGTATTTAAAAAACCTTGTTCAGGCAATATTGTTAGAGTTGAATAGGCTAAAATTTCGTTTCTTTGAAAATCAGTTCACTACCCATTCTTTATCATTAAAATGAGTTCGGAAAATTTTGAAGTAAAGCTACCGGCATTTGAAGGGCCTTTCGACCTGCTGTTGTTTTTTATTGAGCGGGACGAGCTGGATATTCACAATATTCCCATCAGCAAAATCACCGATGACTTTTTAAGTTATATCCACACCCTTAATGCGGTGAACATTGAACTTGCGGCAGAATTTATTCTGGTGGCCAGCACACTGATGCGCATAAAAGCCAAAATGCTTTTACCAAGGCCGCAAATGGATGAGCAGGGCAATGAAATTGATCCGCGCCATGACCTTGTTCAGCAATTGCTGGAATATAAAAAATACAAGGCCGCTGCCGATGAGTTTAGATACATGGAGGAAGAGCGTGCCATGAAATTTGCACGTGGCAATGTAGCTAAAGAAGTGGCAAAAATTGCTGTGGTGGCTGATGGAGGTGGTTTCAGTAGCGAGCTGCATCAGTTAACCATGTATAAGCTCATTGCTGCCTACCAACGCGTGCTGCAACGTTTTGATAAATCGCAACTTGAACTAAAGCATACCGTAGTTCAATATCCTTTTTCCATTGATAATGAAAAAGAAAACATTACCACCAAAATAAAAAACAAAGACAAAATTAACTTTGAAGAATTATTTGAGGCTTGCACCAGCCGGATACACGCAGTCTTTATTTTTCTAGCTCTCCTTGATCTTTTGCAGGTAAGGGAAGTGATTATTAATGTTGGTGATGGTTTTAATAATTTTACGCTCAGCAAACCACAGGATCTTTTCACGCATGCAGATTGACAACCAAGAAGTATTAAGCCGGTTAAATCCTAAAAAAATTTTATGGCCTGTACTCATTGGATTGAGCGTAGCTGCCTTTTTATTTTTTCGTGGTTTTGACAAGGAGGCATTTTCGCAAATAACCTGGTCATGGCAAAGCACTTTTTGGTTGTGCATGGCCGTGCTGTCAGTAGTTATTCGTGATTTTGCTTACATGATTCGCATCAGGGTGCTCACAGAAAATCACCTGAGCTGGTATCGAAGTTTTATTGTAATCATGCTTTGGGAATTCTCATCGGCACTAGCGCCTACACTCATAGGTGGTGGCTTTTTGTTTGCCATTTACATTTTGAGCCGCGAAGGAATCAATATGGGAAAAAGCATTACCGTTATTACCGTTTCCAATTTTTTAGACGGCATTTTCTTGGCCATCATGGCTCCACTGGTTTATTTTATTGTAGGCAAGTCCACCCTCTTCAGTGGTTTAAGTGTGGACACATCTCTGCTTGGAAGCAGCGTTTTCTATACCTTCTGGATTATTTTTTGGGCCATTTTAGTTTTGAAATCATTTATCGGATATGCCTTATTTTTTAATCCGCAGGTAGCAAAAAAGGTGATACAATCAATTTTTAGCATTGCATTTTTAAAACGTTGGCAGGGAGGAGCTAAAGAAACTGCCGAGCAGCTTATCATTGCCTCAAAAGAGTTAAGAACAAAAACGAAAGGATATTGGGTGTGGAGCGTAATTACCACCTTTATCACTTGGACAGCGCGCTTCTCAATTGTTAACTGCATTATTCATGCCTTTCATGGCACCACTGCACTTGATGATATTGCTATGTATGGTAAACAGATTGTAGTTCAGTTCATCGGTTTTGCCAGCCCTACTCCCGGAGCAAGTGGCGTGAGCGAGGCCATGTTTGAAACAATTTTTAGCGATTATATATTGCCCGGGCTCTCTGCAACATTGGGTGTGTTATGGAGGCTAATCAGCTATTATCCCTACCTCATCATTGGGGCATTTATTTTGCCAAAATGGATCAAAGAAAAAATTATTGAAACCAGATCAAAATCATGAGTAACAACAGAAGGCTATTTTTAATCACAGTATCCGTAACCATCGGCATGGCTTTGTCGGTATTTATTTTTTACATGAAAAAACAAGGTAAGCCTTTTGACAACAATGATTACCTCTGGCTAGGAACCAATTTGTTTTTTTCATTGCTTATTGTGGGTGGTATAGGTTTTTATTTCCTCCGCAAAAAGGACGATGACCTGATGAAATAAATTGCACTTCCTACTTACTCAAACATAATGAGGTGAAAATTCTTTTTGCCTTTTTGTACCAGCAAAAATTTACCTCCTATTAATTGTTGCGCTGATATTCCAGCATTCGTGTCTTCTATTTTTTGTTTATTTAATGAAACCCCATTTGCAGCCAGCATTTTTTTGGCCTCCCCCTTTGAAGAAAAAACTGAGGTTTCAACAGCAAGTAAATCTAAAATGGAAATACCATTTTCAAGCTTGTTTTTCGCCAGGGCAAAGGCATTGCTCCCCAAACCGTTGTAAACATCGTTAAGGTCTGTTGCAGTTAGTTTTTTGAGGTCTGTTTCATTACCATTAAAAAATACCTCCGTAATTTCAATAGCTTTTTCATAATCAGCCGTTGAATGTACTCTTGCTGTAATATCTTTTGCCAATGCTTTTTGAAGCACCCTTAAATGAGGGGCTGATGCATGTTCGACTTCAAGCGCTTCTATTTCTTGCTTTGTTAAAAGGGTGAATATACGTATGTAGTTTTTTACGTCCTCATCGCTTGCATTTAACCAAAACTGGTAAAAGGCATACGGTGATGTTTTGTTTCTATCAAGCCACACATTGCCCCCTTCGCTTTTGCCGAACTTAGTTCCATCTGCCTTTTTTATAAGTGGAGTGGTTAAAGCATATGCTTCTCCGGAAGCCTTTCTTCTAATCAGTTCTGTTCCGGTAACAATATTTCCCCATTGATCCGAGCCACCCATCTGCAGTTTAATTCCTTTGGTTTTCCACAAATGGTAAAAATCATAGCCTTGCACCAACTGGTAGCTAAACTCTGTAAAACTCATTCCGCTTTCAAGGCGATTTTTTACCGAGTCTTTTGCCATCATATAATTTACGGTAATGTGTTTTCCAACATCACGTATAAAATCCAAAAAGCTAAACTCTTTAAACCAATCGTAATTATTTACTATTTCAGCAGCGTTGGCACCGCAGTTAAAATCAAGAAATTTTTCCAATTGTTTTTTCTGGCAAGCGATGTTGTGGTGCAGGGTTTTTTCATCAAGCAAGTTACGTTCAGCAGATTTACCTGACGGATCGCCTACCATGCCTGTGGCTCCTCCCACCAATGCAATGGGCTTATGGCCTGCATTCTGGAAATGAAGCAAGGTCATTATCTGAACCATATTTCCAATTCCCAAAGAGTCCGATGTCGGATCGAAGCCAATGTAGCCCGTCACCATTTCCTTATTCAATAGTTCATCTGTGCCGGGCATCATGTCCTGCAACATTCCTCGCCAAGTTAATTCATCAACAAAACCCATAATATTTTATAAGCAGGCAAATATAAAAAACTTGCTCTCAGTGGTAATTCATTGGCATTGGCTCCTGCAAGAATATTTTTAGGGGGTAAAAAAATTTTTTTAAAAAGTGTTTGTTTTTTCATTGTAACCCTTACATTTGTGCCAGGGTTTATTGTTTTTAGGTTAGCGGAGAGCGGCAGCAATGTTGCTCTTCGTTTTTTTTACCTATCGTCAAAAACCAAAAACCCTTCTCTTTGCTGCAATGCTTTACGTTACGCTTATAACCTTTTATTGTTTATAAAATGTTGCTGCTTTGCGTACTCTGATGTGGTGCCAAAACTATTTTCGTTGCTATGAGAATATATATAGCAACTCTTTTATTTTTACTTCCTTACCTAGCAGCAGCACAAAGTAGTTGCCCTGTTATTCCCGCCCCCACCTCGTATGTTAAAAAAGAAGGCACCTTTAATTTTTACCGCAAAATAGCCATTGTAGAAGGCCCGTTTTGGTTAACTGGCGATGCAGCAGCTAAATCATATTGTACCTATTTTAAAGATTTTCTTGGCTTGCAATTGGCTGTGATCAACGCCTATCGTGACGGCATTTTTGAAAACGGCATCAACCTAAAAAAAGTAAAAGAGCCAGCCCTTGGTGATGAAGGCTACCGACTGGAAGTAAAGCCCAATGCAGTAATTATTAAAGCCAATACGGATACCGGTTTCTTTTACGCATTGCAAACTTTTGTACAGCTAATGCCTGTCGAAAATTTCTTTAAATCAAATGCCAAATCCATAATACCTATTCAGTGCTGTGAGATATTGGACATTCCGCGATTTAAGTACAGAGGAATGCATTTAGATGTAAGTCGTCATTTTTTTCCGGTGGCGTTCATCAAGAATTATATCGAGCTATTGTCCATGCATAAAATGAACACGTTTCATTGGCACTTAACCGATGACCAGGGCTGGCGCATAGAAATAAAAAAATACCCAAAGCTCACCGAAGTAGGTTCGCGCAGAAAAGAAAGCATGACAGGTTTTTATGACGACCATCAGTTTGACGGAAAAGCCTATGGTGGATATTACACCCAAGATGAAATTAAGGAAGTGATTGCCTTTGCTGCAGCCCGCAACGTAACGGTTATTCCGGAAATAGAAATGCCCGGCCATGCATTGGCAGCACTGAGTGCCTATCCCGAATTTTCCTGTAATGGCGGACCTTTTGAAGCGGCCACACAGTGGGGAGTGTTTGACGATGTGTTTTGTCCTACAGAAGAAACTTTTAATTTCCTTGAAAATATTCTGGCTGAGGTAACTTCATTATTCCCATCACGGTATATACACATTGGTGGCGATGAATGTCCTAAAACAAGATGGAAGTTGTGCCCAAAATGCCAACAGCGCATAAAAACTGAAGGCTTAAAGGATGAGCATGAATTACAGAGCTACTTTATAAAAAGAATAGAAAAATTTGTGAGCAGCAAAGGAAAAAAAATAATTGGGTGGGATGAAATCCTGGAAGGAGGATTGGCACCTTCTGCTACGGTGATGAGCTGGAGGGGGACAGAAGGAGGCATTGCCGCAGCTCGCATGGGGCACGATGTGATCATGACTCCCGGCTCGCACTGCTATTTTGATCACTACCAAAGCGAACCCGCCAATGAGCCTGTAGCCATTGGCGGTTACACCACCTTGCAAAAAGTGTATCAGTACGACCCTGTTCCAGCCGATTCGCTGACGGCAGAGCAACAAAAATTTATTTTAGGTGCACAAGGCAATGTATGGACGGAATATATTGATAGTGCAAAACATGTAGAGTATATGGCCTATCCTCGTGCCATTGCATTGGCGGAGGTACTATGGAGTAAAAAAGAAAACAGGAGTTATGATAATTTCTCAAAAAGATTACTTAATCACCTTGGACGGTTGAACAAGATGGGAGTTAATTACTCAAAAAGTTTTTTAGACGTAAATGCTGAAACATCCGTTGATACCAATGCGCGAAAAATTAATGTAACCTTAGCCAAATCCATAACCGGTGGTGAAATCCATTACACCACAGATGGAACCGTGCCAGGAAAAAAAACCCCTACTTATGCAATGCCGCTTACTGTTAATACAACAGGAGAAATACGAGCCATCTTACTAAATGGTGAGGATAACGGGAAAGTGTTTTCTAAAAAATACATCATCCACAAAGCGACTGCCTTGCCTTATTCATTAACCTACCCGTGGAAAAAATACAATGGCACCACCAATTGCGCTTTGACGGATGGCGTTGCCGGTGAACTAAATCGCTACAACACATGGGTTGGTTTTAAAGGCAGTGACATGGAGGTGGTGATTGATTTAAAAGTGGTGCAGCCTCTAAAAAAAGTAAGTGTTAATTTTTACAACAAACCACGCGCAAATATTATGCTTCCTTTAGCGGTAGATTGTTTTATAAGTAGTGACGGCATCAACTTTAATTCAGTCAAAAAAGAGATCATCACCAACAGCAATGCAGAAAATGCGATCACAAATTGCTCCATCAACATTAATGAAGATGCAAGGTACCTAAAAGTATCAGCAAAAAACGTGGGCAAAATTGCCACGTGGGGAATGGCAGAGCTTGCTGATGCCTGGATATTTGTAGATGAAGTGGTGGTGGAGTAAAATTATTTTCCATCCGATTTTTTTAGGCTAAACGCTGATGGCAATAAAAGCCTGAAGGATTTGCAATAAGAGACGATCCAAATATAAAAACCGCTATTGCCTTGTTTGTACAACTAACGAAAAAACAAAAAAACCTAAACATGATTTTTTGCTACCGTAGTGACTCCTAACCAAGAAGGCCATCAAAAACAACGGCATTAAAATAAAGAAAAAGGCAGCAATTTCTCTGAAAAAAACAAGGCATTGCAGCAATGGCAAAACACCTGATAAAAACATGATGGTAATGTGGGAAGAGATTGACATGGCATGTAGTGATCTGCAGAAACCGATAGCTAAACATCAAATGGTTTTTTTAAGCGAGCAGAATAAATTATAAAATTGAAATTCAAAATTTTTTTTGAAACATATAACACTATCCGTACATGAATATCTTTGCCCCTATTAATTTTTAAGTTTGAAAAGAAAAGTGCTTTGCGTTAAATCAGGAGGGTTTATTTAATAAAATGAGTGTAATATTCATTATCCTAATAGTTATCGTTGTATTGCTAATTCTGGTGTTGTTTGTTGCGCCTTTTTTAGGAATTAGTGCCGCCATT
>JAYTNW010000422.1:0-7979 GCA_043748115.1 Bacteroidota bacterium
CGAAGAAGGAAAAAGGGCTTCTGTGTTTATGAAACCCGACCAAGTTTCATTAGCCATTGGAAAAGGAGGCAACAACATAAAACTTGCAGGCAAACTAACAGGATACGAAATTGATGTGTATCGCGATTCAGAGGTTGAAGATGATGAGGATGTTGAACTGGATGAGTTTGCTGATGAGATTGAACCTTGGATCATTGAAGAATTTAAGAAAATAGGTTGTGACTCTGCTAAGGATGTAATGGCTATTCCGGTAGATGACTTGGTGAAACGCACAGACCTGGAAGAAGAAACTATACGCGAAGTTATCCGCATTCTCAATGAAGAATTCGAATAACCTTTATTAGCCCTGCAAAAAGAGGGCATCATCGGGTAATATGCCCTCTAACATAAAAAGCTGTTAATGTCAGAAGAAAAAAAAGACGTAAGATTAAGCAAAGCCACTAAAGATTTAGGAGTGGGGATGGATCATATTGTTGAATTCCTAAAAGGAAAGGGAATTCCTATTGATAAAAATCCGAATACTAAAATCACATCTGAATCATTTACTCTTTTAATGAAAGAGTTTGCTCCTGACATGCTGGCAAAACAGGAGGCAAATGAAATAACGCGAGAAAAATTCAAACGCGAGAACACCATTATAGAAGCCAAAGAAACGGCATCTGTAAAAACTGATAGCGAAGGAGAGTCTGATGAAGACCTTCAAAAACAGTTGTTGAATATTAAGCAAAAAGCAAGTGAAAAACCTGCACCAGCCAAAACAAAAGAAAAACCAGCAGAAAAAGTGGAGCCTGTTGCAAAAGCAGAACCCGATGTAATAAAAGCTAAAGCAGAAAAAATAGAGAGCCCTAAAATTTTAGATAAAATTGATCTTTCAGCCTTAGAAAAACCAAAAAAGAAAACCACCAAGAAACCCGAAGAAACACCTCCTGTAGAAGAAAAGAAAAAGAAAAAAGCAGAAATTGCAATAGAAGAAACTACAGAAGAGAAAAAGAAAAAGACCGCGATAAAAACGGAAACCAAACCACTAGAGGTAACTCCTGTGGTTGAAGTTGCGCCTGAAGTAGTGGTTGAGGTTGCGCCTACACCACCAGTAGCAGCTGTTGATACACCAGCCGTTCAAGAAGTTATTGTTGCTGAAGACAAACCTGAAGATCCAAATGCTCCTGCAGAACTCTTTAGAACCGATCGTGAGAAATTAAGCGGCCCTACCATTTTAGGAAAAATAAATTTACCAGTAAATCCTCCCAAGAAAAAGCCAGTAGCAACCTCAGGAGACGATGACAGAAAAAAGAAACGTAAACGTAAGGACAACAATAAAGTTGATGTAGCAAAACCCGGAACCACTAATGACAATAACCAAAACCGTAACGGCTTCAATAGAGGGCCGCGTCCAGGTGGTGGGCCACAAGGTGGTGGTGGTAATTTTCAAAGGCGTAACGATTTTAAAGGTAAACCAGGTACAGGAAGCAGGCCAGGAGATCCAAAACCGGAAGTAACGGACAAGGAAATTCAAGATCAAATAAAAGCTACACTGGCCAGGTTAAGCAGTGGCGGAAAGTCAAAATCGTCAAAAATGCGTAAGCAAAGACGAGAGCAGGCTCAAGAAGAACAGGCAATGCTTAAGCAAGAGTCCACAGACAAAAAAGTAATTAAGGTTACTGAGTTTGTGTCGGCTAACGAATTGGCGAAGTTAATTGGGGTTCCAGTTACGGAAATCATTTCTACCTGTATGAGTTTGGGTATGTTTGTTTCCATCAATCAACGTTTGGATGCCGAAACGCTAACTGTTGTGGCCGAAGAATTTGGCTGCACTGTTGAGTTTGTATCGGTAGATGTACAGGAAGCTATTCAGGAAACAGAAGATAAGCCAGAAGACCTGATAACCCGAGCACCAATTGTTACCGTAATGGGTCACGTGGATCACGGTAAGACATCTTTGCTGGATTATGTTCGCAAAACCAATGTAATTTCTGGTGAAGCCGGAGGAATAACTCAGCATATTGGTGCTTATGAAGTAAAATTAGACAACGGCAAAAAAATTGCCTTTTTAGATACTCCAGGCCACGAAGCATTTACAGCTATGCGTGCCCGAGGAGCCAAAGTTACTGACGTAGCTATTATAGTTATTGCTGCTGATGACAGTGTAATGCCACAAACTATTGAAGCCATTAACCATGCGCAAGCAGCTAATGTACCTATTGTTTTTGCCATCAATAAAATTGATAAGCCGGGCGCAAACTCCGAGAGGATAAAAGAACAGCTATCAAAAATGAATATTTTGGTAGAAGACTGGGGCGGTAAATATCAAACACAAGAGATTAGCGCAAAGCAAGGGCTAAATGTGGATGCCCTTTTGGAAAAAGTACTGTTAGAAGCAGAGTTGCTTGATTTGAAAGCCAACCCGAATAAAAATGCAAAAGGAACAATTGTAGAATCGTCTCTTGATAAAGGTCGCGGCTATGTTGTTACGCTACTTGTTCAATCTGGTTCGCTAAAAGTAGGTGATGTAGTGCTTGCTGGTTGTTTCAGCGGACGTGTTAAAGCCATGTTCAATGAGCGTGGTCAAAAAATGGATCAGGCTGGCCCATCCACTCCTGCATTAATATTAGGTTTAAGTGGCGCACCACAAGCCGGTGACCAATTTAATGTAATGGATGATGAGCGTGAGGCTCGCGACATTGCCAACAAGCGATTGCAGTTACAGCGTGAACAGGGAATACGTACCCATAAACATATTACGCTGGATGAAATAGGCAGACGTTTGGCTATTGGAAACTTTAAAGAACTAAACGTTATTGTTAAAGGAGATGTGGATGGCTCTATCGAAGCTTTGGCAGATTCGTTATTAAAACTTTCCACTCAAGAGGTTCAGGTAAATGTTATCCATAAGTCAGTAGGTGCAATTACAGAATCTGATGTCTTACTAGCCTCTGCTTCTAATGCAATAATTATTGGTTTCCAAGTAAGGCCATCTACTAACGCCCGTAAATTGGCTGAGAAAGAAGAAATAGAAATTCGTCTATACTCAATCATTTATGACGCTATTAACGAGATTAAAGCCGCCATGGAAGGCATGCTTGCTCCTGAGTTTGAGGAAAAAATTGTTTGCAACATTGAAGTGCGTGAAGCCTTTAAAATACCAAAAGTGGGCACCATTGCTGGATGTATGGTGCTTGACGGAAAAATTACACGTAACACCAGCATACGCATCATACGTGATGGCATTGTGGGTTACAGCGGTAAATTGGCCTCACTCAAAAGGTTTAAAGATGATGTGAAAGAAGTATTAGCCGGCTTTGAGTGCGGGTTGAATATTGATGGCTATAACGACATTCTAGTTGGCGATATTATTGAAGGATATGAGCAGGTGGCGATAAAACGTACGCTCACGGTTTAATTTTGGGTTGTTCATAGAATGAAAAAACAAATTATAAAATCTGTACTACTGGTTGCGCTGTGCGTGTGCGCATCCTTTTCTTCCTCTCATGCGCAATGTAGTGTTTGCCGCGCTGGCGCAGAATCCAGCGTGGAGCAAGGACACAAAGTGGGCAAGGGATTAAACACAGGCATTATATATCTGATGTCCATCCCTTACGCCTTGGGAGGTGTGGCCTTGTACATTTACCTACGCAACAGAAAAAGATCATAGTATTTTAGTTTAGTTATTTACCATTTCACAAAACTTGTGTAACATGCAATTACGCAATTTGGAAGATAAGCAGCGTTTAAAAAAACGCCTCTCTGAAGAAACATTTACAAGAGCTACACTCTCTTTTTATCGCTACGTTCAAATACCTGATGTGGATTTGTTTCGTGATCAGCTTTATTTGAAATTTTCCAACTTATCCATCTTAGGGCGTGTTTACCTTGCCCATGAAGGCATCAATGCACAAATAAGCGTTCCTCAACATTATTGGGATAATTTTTTGTTGTTGTTAAATAACGAACCTCTTTTAAATAATGTACCTTTAAAGATTGCTGTTGAAGATAATGGAAAATCTTTTTACAAACTTATAGTCCGCACAAAAAATAAAATTGTTGCTGATGGCTTGAGGGATCATGATTATGATGTAACCAACGTTGGAACCCATCTTGACGCGGAGGCATTTAATGCAGCCATGAGTCAGCAAGACACCATTGTGGTGGATATGCGCAATCATTACGAAAGCGAGGTGGGTTACTTCGAAAATGCGTTGAAGCCCGATGCTGATACTTTTAGGGATGCATTACCGCAAGCCTTAGAAATGACCCGCGGTAATGAAGATAAAAAAATATTGCTCTACTGTACCGGAGGCATTCGTTGCGAAAAAGCCAGTGCCTATTTTAAGCATCATGGTTTCAAAGATGTAAATCAACTCTATGGTGGAATTATTGAATATGCGCGTGATGTAAAATCAAAAGGACTTGAAAACAAATTTAAAGGGAAGAACTTTGTCTTTGATGAGCGCATGGGTGAACGCATTAGCGAGGAGGTGGTTAGTGTTTGCCATCAATGCGGAAGCACAAGCGATAACCATGTAAACTGCGCCAATGACGACTGTCATTTACTTTTCATACAATGCGAAAGCTGTAAGGAAGTTTTTTTAGGATGTTGCTCTGAAGCGTGTAAAGAAATTTCTATGTTGCCTGATGCCGAACAAAAGAAACTACGCCAAGGCAAAAAGAAAGAACATGCACATGCTGTTTACAAAAGCAGACTTCGCCCTAACTTGGGTAAAGTAAGGGCTGAAAAAAACAACTAATAAAAGTAGGCTTACTCCTTCCAAGTAAAATGTATTTGTGTGCCGCTTTTATACGCTGAGTCAAACCATATTCGGCCACCACGATCTTCAACCAATTTTTTAACAATGGCTAACCCAACGCCTGCTGTTTGTTTCTGATCGCTTGATTGTAAGGTTTGAAAAATATCAAAAACAACATGTTGTTGCTGTGGCTTTATGCCGGGTCCGTTGTCACTAATTACAAACTCATACTGTCCGGAGCGGTTGATTACCGTAACATCAACAGTGGGTGACGGATTGCTATTAAAACAAATGGCATTCTTTAACAGCTCATTCATCACACGGGTAAGGGCTTGCTTATCGGTGGTAATTACAGGGGGTTGTGTGTTTACAGTAAGCAGAGAGTCTTTTTTATCGTCAATGGCTTCCAAAAGCCGGTAACATGTTTCTTCTATTGAAAAGGATTCTTTTAAAGGCGTGTTCTTTCCTGCTTTGGCATAGTCGAGCAACCCGTCAAGCATAAGCTTCATTTTGTTAACGCGATTGCGCAGTAAGCCCAAATTTTCTTGCGTTTCTTCTGATGCTGCAATGGCTTCATCCTCTTCAAGCCAGTTAACCAAGTTATCAATAGCACGAAGTGGTGCATTAAGATCGTGAGATAAAATATAAAGGAACTTTTCTAAATGTTCGTTAAGCTTTTTAATAGTGTCTTGGTGCTGCAACACCTGCCTACGGTAGCGACAGGTTTGTTCAAACATGGCTACTATTTTGTTGGTTTCTGTTATATCTAATGGCTTAGGTATAAAATCGAAAGTGCCGGGCTCAAACTCAGCAAATGACGGCCTTTCACTTTTGGCAATTGCCGATACAAAAATGATAGGGATGTGTTTGGTTTTCGAGTTTGCCCTGAGCAACTGTGCTACTTCTATCCCATCCATTCCGGGCATTTGAATGTCAAGCAAAATAAGATCTATAGGCTCTTCCATCAGCAACTTCAGGGCTTCGTTTCCTGAAAACGCTTTAATGAGCAAACGGGTATCATTTTCCAGTATTCCCTCTAGGGTTAACAAGTTGGCTGGAATATCATCTACCAGTAAAACCTTTAGTTGTTCTACACCCGCTGATGTTCGTTGTGTAGGCTTAGTTAGTGTTGATTGCATTGTGTTTTTTTAAAAAACCTCTTTTTCTTACGCAAACCTTTCAAAAAAGTTGCCTTTTCATCTTTGTTACATCTAAAGCGGCTATGTACCTTTACGCCATGTTACTACTCACCCCCGGTCATTTTCCCGATTATGAACTAATTGACAGCGGAGCTTTTGAAAAGCTGGAGCGCTTTGGACGATACACCACCATTAGGCCTGAGCCACAGGCTGTATGGGGTAAAAACCTCACCGATGCTGACTGGACTAAAAAGGCTCATGTTCGTTTTGTACCCCAAAACAGCTCATCAGGAACCTGGAAAAAACTCAAAGAAATGCCTGACCAATGGAAGATAAAATTTCCCTTTGAGCAAGATGGGCAGGAAATAACCATGAGGCTGGGCTTAACCAGTTTTAAACATGTGGGTGTTTTTCCAGAACAAGCCGTTAATTGGTCATATATATATAATGGCGTAATTGACCTACAAACCGAACAGCCAAAGGTCCTAAATCTTTTTGCATATACGGGCGCTGCTACCTTAGCTGCCAAAGCTGCTGGTGCTGATGTTATACATCTCGACTCCATAAAACAGGTGGTTACCTGGGCTAAGGAAAACATGGTTGCTTCAGGACTTGACAACGTTCGATGGCTGGTGGAGGACGCTATGACTTTTGTGAAAAGAGAAGTTAAGCGTGGAAAAAAATACCATGGAATTATCCTAGATCCTCCGGCTTATGGGCATGGCCCCAATGGCGAAAGCTGGAAATTGGAAGACGAGATTAATGAAATGATGAAAATGATTGCTGGCTTACTAGACGAGGAAAAACATTTCCTCATTTTAAATACCTACTCTTTAGGTTTTTCATCATTAATCCTCGAAAACATTTTTGATCAGTATTTTGATAAAAACGCTGTGCGTGAAACCGGTGAAATATTTTTGCAAAGCAGCACCAAACAAAAACTACCATTAGGGGTGTTTGCTAGGCATAAGTTTGGGTATAAAGTTTAACGGTAAGGTATTCGTTGCCCTTGCTTTAGTGAAATACCATCGAATAAATATTACTTGGCCTCTTAGAGAAAAGCTGTTTAACTTTTGGCATCTTTAAAAAATGCCCCTATTTGTAAAAGTTAAAGTGCCGGCCGCTACCTTAAAGCCCCTATCAAAATAGTTACCCCGCCCATCTGTTCACTTCTTCATTTTCTCTTCTGCAAATTTTAATATTTTGATACTCTACTTTTAGTAATTTTATGCAGAATAATTTATAAAGGCATCTGAATAAGAAATGCAATAGGCATAACTTAATTCCTCTTACTGCGTTATTTTATTTCACACCATTACATGAGCAGAGGTTATTACCAGTTAATTGAAAAGTTAGACGAGTTTATACGTAAGTTTTACCGTAACCAATTGTTGCGCGGTGTAATTTATACCACTGGCTTTGTGATTGCTTTTTTCCTTGCATTGGCAACGCTGGAACATTTTGCATGGTTTGGCTCCACCGGACGCGCTGTTTTGTTTTACTCCTTTTTAATACTCATTGGTTTTGTGGTTACAAAACTTATAGTAATTCCTTCACTTAAAATGATGCGGCTAGGAAAAGTTATTTCCCATGAACAAGCATCACTCATTATTGGCGACCATTTTCCTACAGTAAAAGACAAACTGCTTAACACTCTGCAATTAAACCAACTTGCAAAAGAAAGCAACAGCGAACTTGTGATTGCCGGCATTGATCAAAAAATAATTGAACTTAAACCCATTCCATTTACTGGAGCTATTGATCTTAATAAAAACAAAAAATTTCTGCCATATGCATTGGTGCCATTAGCTGTGTTTTTATTTGTGCTTTTTGCAGCACCCAATTTAATAAAAGACAGCACCAACCGCTTGGTACATTATAACAAGGCATACGAAAAACCGGCTCCTTTCAAGTTTGTGGTACTAAATAAAAGCCTCAACGTTATTCAGCAAACCGATTTAACCATTAACATAAAAATGGAAGGCGATGAAATTCCTGACCAAGTTTACATTAAATCAGGTGGTCGTCAGTTTAAATTAGATAAAGAAGACAAGCAACATTTTAACTACACCTTTTATCATGTGTCAAAAAACACTTC
>JAYTNW010000423.1:0-4058 GCA_043748115.1 Bacteroidota bacterium
AAAATCGCCTCTCATCATCCAATCGTAATAATGAGGGTCTTTTGTAAATACAAAATCTGTAGTCATGCCTTTATATTTTCCAAAGTTAAACACCTCTCTCTTTTTATCATCAAAAACAATTCGACCTGCCAGATCAACATTATTGGAAGTGTTGCAAAACGTGTGTAAAAAATTAACATCAGGCTGAAGGGCTTTGCTATATTTTGCCAATTGTGCATCAAGCACCTCAAAGGTAGCGGTAACATCAGCCTCAGCGCTGTGGGCATTTATAAGGTCTTTATCACAATAAAATTTATAGGCGGCTGCAAGCGTGCGTTGTTCCATTTTGTGAAAGATATGCTGCACATCCACCAATTTGCGGTTACGAATGTCAAAATCAATTCCAGCACGAATAAACTCATCCACTAACATTGGCACATCAAAACGATTGGAGTTATATCCGGCAAGGTCAACATGCTGTAAAAACTGATTAATATCAGGAGCTGCCTGCTTAAAGGTGGGACAATCTTTTACATCTACATCATATATGCCATGAATTTTTGAGACTAATTCTGGAATCGGCATTTCTGGATTAATGCGCCATGTTTTCGAGCTCTTAAATCCATCGGGCAATACACGAAGTATGCTTATCTCAACAATCCTGTCAAGACCAACAACAATTCCCGTTGTTTCGAGATCAAAAAAAGCGAGTGGGCGATTAATTTTTATATTCATTAGCTAAAAAGTTATGGTTTTTAAGTGTGCTGGATTAACGCTTCCTCATTAATTTTAATAACATCCATTCTCATCAAGCGAATGTCATTGACTATCTAAATAGAGATTAGATTTATTTGCCTTCCTTAACAGGTGGGCTCAATTTAAAAGTTTTGGTAACCACTCCGTTTTTTTCCTGTCCGGTTATAACAAAGTCCTCATCTAAGCGACCGGATTTAAGTCCTTTTACTTTCAGCTTGTAATTTCCCGGAGGCAACATGGTGGTCACTTTTCCAGTAATGGCATTTCCTTTCATCACACCCATGTTATCTCCTGTATCATTTCTTACAATCATACAAGATGCATCTTTAGCAACAGTACCATCTGCCTTAATGAGGTTACCTTTAACAAGTACATTATTAGATTTTACCAAGGGCTGCGCTGTAACAAAGCGATAGATGTCTGTTTCACCAAGACCTTCGGGGCGTAACTGAGATACATAACCGGTTTTTCTGTCCACAGTGAGTGAAAGGTATTTATCATCATCCGTGGTATTCAATGGGTAGCCTATGTTTTCAGCTTTGCTCCATGATTGAGATGCGTCAGCTTGTTCCGTCTTAAAAATATCAAAACCGCCAATGCTGTTGTGCCCTTCTGATGCAAAGAACATTGCTTTGCCATCATAAAACAACCACGGATTTACTTCGTCAAACCGTGTGTTAACACCTTCTCCTAAATTTTGAGGAGCACCCCATTCCCCTTTTTCATTTTGGGTTGTCATCCAAATGTCTTTTCCACCTTTTCCGCCTTTTATTTCTGCGGAGAAATAAATTGTTTTTCCGTTAGATGCCATGCATGCACCAGCCATCCTTGACGAAGGAAGTTTGTTTACGGGTGTTGCCTTGTCCCACGATTTACCATTAGCCAAGGCTATGTACAACGGTGATTCCGTACTTCCAGCCTCTTTGTAAATTAACATCCTGTCAGAATTGGAATTAACGCTTAATATCTCATCGTAACCAATCGCATTCACATTAATCCCAAGGTTTTTGGCCTTGGCAAATCCTGTGTCTTTAAAAGCCACGTACCCATCAGTAATATATTCACCAAAACCATCCACTATGGCGGCAGTATTTGTTTTTCGGTTGGAGGAAAAATAAAGCACATCTCCCGATATGTCAATGACAGGTCTGAAATCAGCGGTGGTAGAATTTACATTTTTTCCTGCATTGTAAAACTTAACATCAATTGGATTTTTTTTGAGGTCGCGCAAATGGTAGCACCATTCAATATGATTGTCAAGATTAAATTTAGGATTTACTTTACCGTTATTTGCTTCTTTATACTTTTCGTAGGTATCAATGGCATCATCCACTTCGCCCAAATGAAGCAATGCACGTCCGAGATGAAAGTTTACATCTTTTGGAACATCCTTCATTACGGAAGCCCTCACCAAAAAATTAGCCGCCATTCCTTTGTTAATATTTGTATTCAGGTAACAAACCCCTAAGCGGTAATTGTATTCCATGTTTTCCGGTTCGACAGCCTGCAACTGGCGGTAAAGATTTATAGAAGCATTATAATTTTGCTCTTTGAAATAAGTACTTGCAGCACTTTTCATGTCCGAAACCTGATCTTTAGTAAGCACGATTGGTTTAGGTGGTTTTTTTGACGACTGCGCAAATACGATTTGTGTTGCCAGCAAAAAAAACAGTACACTTTTCTTTATCATAACAATGTCCGGTGTTTAAATTTCGCGGTTAACATCAAACTGCTCCAAATAATCCCCTACCCTTCTAAGGAAACTTCCACCAAGCATTCCATCCACAATGCGATGATCGTAGGATAAGCTGATGAACATCATGTGCCTGATGCCTATGGTGTCGCCAAACTCTGTTTCAATAACAGCAGGTTTTTTTACAATAACACCTGTTGACATAATCGCCACTTGTGGCTGGTTAATAATGGGTGTGCCCATCACGTTACCAAAAGTTCCCACGTTGGTTAATGTAAAAGTTCCACCCTGTATATCATCAGGGCTGAGTTTGTTTTTGCGTGCTCTGCTGCTGAGGTCATTCACCGCTTTGGTGAGCCCCAACACATTCATCCGATCGGCATTTTTTATTACGGGAACAATAAGATTTCCGGTTGGCAGCGCTGTTGCCATGCCAATATTTATGTTTTTCTTTAAAATAATTTTAGTGCCGTCAAGGGAACAATTGATCATCGGAAAATCTTTGATGGCCCTCACCACCGCTTCAATAAACAAGGGTGTGAAGGTGATTTTCTCTTTTTCTTTTTTCTCAAACTCACTTTTTACTTTATTTCGCCACATAACCATGTTGGTCACATCTGCTTCTACAAACGAGGTAACGTGAGGAGACGTGTGCTTAGACATGACCATGTGCTCAGCAATAAGTTTCCTCATGCGGTCCATTTCTATAATTTCCACATCACCGCTGTAAGATGTACCAGGTGCTTCCTGCTTTAACTCCTGCTTGGCCGGTTGTGTTGATGGTGATGTTGTGCCAGCCTGTGCAGGAGCGGGAGCTGAACCTTTGGCATCAATATAGCCCAAAATATCTTTTTTAGTTACCCTACCTTCTGCTCCGGTTCCGGCAATGCCATCAAGTTCTTGCTGGCTTACATTTTCTTGCTGGGCTATGTTACGAACAAGTGGTGAATAAAAACGGTTGCCTGACGAAACTGGCTGTGTTGCCACCGTGGCCGGCCTAGGCTGTGAAACTTGGGCAACGGTTTCTTTATTTTCAGAAGGCGCAGCAACAACATTGACTGTTGGGCTATTCACTACTGCGGTTGTTCCTGCACTGTCGCCAATGATGGCTATAACTTTACCAACAGCCACCACATCCCCTTCATTATACATTTGTTTTATTAAAATGCCGGCTGCTGTAGAAGGAACTTCCGAATCTACTTTGTCTGTCGCTATTTCTAATACAGGCTCATCCTGCTCAATCCTGTCTCCTTCTTTTTTAAGCCATTTAATAATGGTTGCCTCTGCAACACTTTCGCCCATTTTAGGCATTTTTAGTTCCACTTGTGACATATAAAAGTTTACTTTTTCAAATGCCAAAATTAAAATTATTAGCGATAATACTTACCCCTTTTCTCAATTAGTTATTGACAGGTGTAGCCATTTGCCAAAGGCATTTTATTGTATATTTGTCCTCAGGATTATTTTACACGCGCTACTCTAAAATTTTAAAAGTATGATAAAAAACATTTACAAATTTGTATTTATTTTCACTACACTTTTTCTTCAGTTAGTCATCACCTCCAAAACGCAGGCACAATTACCGGCAGGAACGCTTGACACCACTTTTAGTGTGGATGGAAAAGTGGTA
>JAYTNW010000424.1:0-2226 GCA_043748115.1 Bacteroidota bacterium
CCTATACCGATCACGATTACCAAGGTTACGCTGATATCAAATTAGGAAACGGCTACAGTGATCCCTCCATGATAAGGGAAGTTTTATCGTATAGCATACTCGCTAATTACATGGTATGCCCTCAATCCAACTTTGCTCAGGTTTACATCAATGGCAGTTATATTGGACTTTATTCAAATGATGAAAGCATAGCCAAACGCTTTTGCACAAAGAACTTCGGGTCGTCAAAAAATACCTTTTTCAAGTGCAACCCAATTGTGATACCAAGCCCCAACACCAAGAGTAATTTAAGGTACATTAACGCTGACAGCAGTTCGTACTTTAATTATTATGAATTGAAATCAAAGTACGGTTGGAACGACCTTGTTTCATTGTGCGATACGGTGACCAATTTCCCAAATCAGCTGGACAACATCCTTGATCTCGATCGCTTCTTATGGATGCTTGCCTTTAACAATGCATTAGTTAATCTTGATAGTTATACCGGTGCATTTGCACAAAACTATTACCTCTACAAGGACAACAACAAACAGTACAACCCCATTGTGTGGGATTTAAACATGTGCCTTGGAGGTTTTCCTTTTGTAGGCAGTGGCAACTCAAGCCTAGCAGGACTCACTGTAACCAATATGCAACAAATGCCTATTGGCATACACTCTGCTGATAATTATTGGCCGCTGATCAAAGCTATTATTAACGACCCTGGTTACAAACGAAAATATGTGGCGCATTTAAGAACCATTGTTGATGAGTTTTTCGCCAACAATGCTTACCAATCTTTAGCAGCGCAATTACATTCCGTTGCCGACACTGCAGTGCTCTCCGACCCTAACAAATTTTTTACCTACACACAGTTTCAAAACGGATTAACCACCGATTACCAAGTGGGAAGTTACACCGTACCGGGAATCAACAATCTAATGACGGGCCGTGTAAATTATTTGCAGTCCACTGCTGAATTTGGATATACAGAACCTGTGATCAACAATGTGGTTTCTCTTCTTATCCCTTCCGTTAACGATACAACCATTGAAGTGACAGCGCGAATAGAAAATGCTGATGCTTCAACCGTAACAATAGCTTATCGTTTTAATGCAGATAAAGTCTTCGTTAAACAACCCATGTATGATGATGGGGTTCATAACGATGGTTTGGCTAACGACAGCATCTTTGGAGCATCCATTAACTTGGACACTATTCAATGTCAGTATTACATTTATGCTGAAAACAGTGTTGCAGGAAAATTTTCACCAGCACGTGCAGAATATGAATTTTACACCGTTCAAGTAAATATTGCCACAGCACAAGCGGGCCAGGTATTTATTAACGAAGTATTAGCCAGTAACCAAAACGGTGTTTTTAATGAGTTTGATGAAAGAGAAGATTGGCTTGAAATGTACAACAGCACGGACAAGCTCCTGAGTTTGTATGGGCTTTTCTTGAGCGATTCTGCCGAGGCGCCTTTCCGTTTTGCTATTCCGCGAAACACATTTATTCAACCTAAAGGCTATCTCACCTTTTGGGCCGATGGCGACAGCACGGACAACACCGACCTTCACATGCCATTTAAAATATCCTCGTCTGGAGAAAACTTGTTTTTAAGCGATAGCAATGGAACCGTGCTCGACAGGATAATTTTTGGCCCACAACGTGATGACATCAGCTTTGGCCGTTGCCCTGATGGAGGGGCAGAATGGTTAAAACTCCCTTACCCATCCTACAACAACAGCAACTGCTTTAAGGTAGCATCCAATGGCAAGCCAACTTCAAGTGCTTTAACCATTTCTCCAAATCCTGCTAACGACATAATCACCTTCACGTCAGGCTATGATGAAACCTTGCCTGTTGAAATTTACACCGGCACCGGCCAACTCCTTTATAAATCAAACGTAACCCGTGTACTCGAAGTAAACACACATGCATGGAACAATGGAATGTACATGATAAGAATGGGCAATATCGTTAATAGGTTTACCATCATACATCCGGAAAAATAATCACACAAATACAAAAGAATAAAATAGCCTTAACATATGCACAAAGACACCATCAAACCAATCACCTTCCGAATTACAACATTAGCAGCTCTGCTATTTTTTATTCTCACTTGGAGTTCCTGTAAAAAAGAAGCAGGAGAAGGCGGTTTGGCAACCATTAGCGGAAAGGTTTACGGTTACGACATTAACAGTTCTGGTGTAGTAACAGACAGTGGTTACGTGGGCGATG
>JAYTNW010000425.1:0-8205 GCA_043748115.1 Bacteroidota bacterium
AGACAAATGACCTGTGCGGGGAACATGGCATAAGCGCAGCCGCATTTTTTAAATGGAATAGCAAATACTCGGGGATGAAAATAAACGAGTTAAAGCTAATGCGAGAGTTAGAAGAAGAAAATGCAACAAACATAGCTTAAATGCTTAGCAAAACATTGGCACATCCGTCCACGCTTTAAGCGTACCTCCTCCATTCGTTGATCTTACTTCTTACTATCGGGTTATATCACAAAAAACCTAACTTTGCACTCTACTCGACATGGAAACGTTTTTAAAAACTTTTATTGACAGCGGCATTATCGAAATATATTGCATGGGCATTGCCACACCTGAAGAAAAACAAGAGGTGGAAAACATGGCTCTTAAATTTCCCGAAGTTTTACAGGAGATCACATCCATTCAAGCTGCATTAACTACTTACGCATTAGAAAGCAATCCCGTTCCGTTTGCAGCAATAAAACAAAAAATTTTTACAATGATTGAACATGAGCGCCAGGCAGCACCAGGATTTCCTGCCCGCCTATCGGCAAACAGTTCAATTGAGGAATGGTTGGATTACATTCGCGTTAACAACATTGACGAGCCTACGGATTACGAACAGTTCCATCTTGTTAATCTTCCCGGAAATGATGTGCAATCCACATACCTAGTGTGGGCAAAAAAAAATGCCACCCTTGAAGAGTCGCATGCCGAGGAAGACGAATATCTTTTTATGATTCGTGGCTTTTGTTCCATAACGATAAATGGCGTTGCAGGATTTTACCAAAAAGGTGAAACCGCCTATATCCCGAAAGGTGCCGCACACCTTGCTGTAGCCCTTTCCCATGAACCTATGTTGGCCGTTGGTCAGCGCATTAGGGTTGGCAATTAATCACTAACCAAACCGCTGCTTTGCGCTGTTAAAACAAAGAGTCATAAATTTGTTTGTAATTACGGTTTGTTAACCAGAGATTTGAATTAAAATAATCAAAGAAAAAATGAAGCAACTATTTTCAATTATCCTATTGTCTCTTGCCGTTAACTATAGCCATGCCACTGATGTTGTTAGCAGAGAAGTTGAGTATAAAAACCAAGAAGGAATCAGTTTCAAAGGATACGTTGCTTATCCTGAAGGGAAAGAGCAAATTCCTGTGGTATTGGTAGTACACGAATGGTGGGGATGCAATGAATATGTGAGGATGCGTGCCAACATGCTTGCTGAACAGGGTTATTTTGCTTTTGCTGTAGATATGTATGGCGAGGGCGAGCTGGCAGAAAATCCGGAGCAGGCAACAAAACTTTCAAGTGTTTTTTACGCAAACCCATCGCTGGCCGTTGAACGCCTTGAAGCCGCAATTGATTTTTTAGCAAATTATAAAATTGCTGACGCTAACAATATTTCTGGTATTGGTTATTGCTTTGGCGGCTCAATGGTTTTAAACGCAATGATGTCGGGAATGAATTTAAGAACCGTTACAAGTTTTCATGGTGGGCTAAATGGGATTACCACCCCCAGCAAAGGTGTTAAAGGTAAAATACTGGTTTGTCATGGCAACAGCGACTCTTTTGTTTCTGCAGAAGATGTACAAAATTTCAAGAACGATTTGGATAGCAAAAAAATATCCTACCAATTTATTGGCTATGAAAATGCCACACATGCTTTCACAAATCCGAAAGCCACAGAAAATGGCGACCGATTTAATTTACCCATTGCTTATAACATGGAAGCCGATGCTAAATCATGGGAAGACCTGAGGAAATTTTTAGAGGAAAACACCTCCAAACGTTAGGCTAATAAACTATTTAAAATTTAATCGCAACCCCTCAGGGTGCGTTAACTGCAACTGTGTAATACGTTGATGAGTAGCCCTCAAAAATCCCAATGCCACCATTAATATTGGAGGGTAACGTTGCCGGTGAGTTAAAAGGGCTGCCATTACTCGCAGTTTGAGATTCCGCTTCTTTCCAAAACTCATACCCTGCTCTAGTAATAGTACAAAATTTTATTTGCACGCTGTCTCCAATCGTGTAAACCCTGTCATCATCATTATAAATATCGGAAGTAACGCGTCCGTTGTCAATGGTAAACTTGTAGGTTATTCCATTAAAAAATTTATCATGCAACACTGATGATGAACCTGCTCCAAAAAAGGGTTGTTTGTTTTTCGAAAAAACACGGTAGTAGTTTGCTTCATTTGCAGGATCAGTTAAGCTGGCCTGTATGTAACAAGAAGAGTCAACACCATTCACATATAAAAACTGCACTGTATCAAGAGCAATGGCAACAGGCACATAAGTTTGTGAGGTAAGTATTTTATTACCTGGTAAAATGATTTTAAGCGAATAATACTTCCCTGCCACCCCTTTCATTTTTGTGGAGATATAAACCAACCCGTTGGGGCTGTCAAGTTCGGTTATGGTATCGGTAACATCTCCATTGCTTATCATCACCACTGGGTTGGCAACTTTAACCTTGCTTAATGTGGTTTGCCCGTTGCTATTCACATAGGGAACGGTTTTGCTAATGGTTAAATATGGAAATTGGCCTTCTTCCACATACCCTTCCACCACATACTGTACTTCTGCCTCTGGAAATTCAACACTAATATCTTTTTCGCAGGAGATAAATGCAAATGAAACTCCTAAAAATAACAAAATATTAATTCCTCTATACTTTCGTTTGCTACATCCCATATCACTATAAACGTAGAAAAGCAGAAAAAAGATAAAGCTTCAGCAAAATAATTTAATGCCGATTAATTCATAGAATTCATCCACTGCACCATGTGGCTCTCAAACACATCTAAAGGTAAACATCCATTTACCAAAACTTCGTCATGAAATTTTTGTATGTTAAACTTATCCCCTAGCATTTGTTCCGCTTTTTTGCGGAGTTCAATAATTTTCATCTGTCCAATCTTGTAAGCCAAAGCCTGTCCTGGAATGGCCATGTATCTTTCTACTTCTGCTATGATATCAGCTTCACTTTCTGTTTCGTTATCGAGTGAGAATTGGATGGCTTGTTCACGAGTCCAACCCTTTGTGTGTAAGCCCACATCCACCACCAATCGAATGGCACGATGCATTTCTTCACTCAAGCTTCCAAAATACTGATACGGATCGGTGTATAATCCGAGTTCTTTCCCGAGGGATTCCGTGTATAAGGCCCACCCTTCGCCATAAGCACCATACCAGCCAAACCTTCTGAATTTTGGCAGGCTTTCATTTTCTTGCTGTAAAGAAATTTGGTAATGATGGCCGGGAATGGCCTCATGTAAAAACAAATCCTCCATGCTTACATTATTAAATGTGGTGGCATCAATAATGGGCACATAAAAAATGCCGGGGCGCGAGCCATCGGGAGCTGCTTGGTTATATTCAGCACTGGCAGAAGCCTCACGGTAAGCTTCGGTTTGCCTTACTTCAAATTTGGCTTTGGGAACTAAGTTAAATAGTTTTTTTAGCTGCGGCTGCATGCGTGTTTCAATGTTTCGGTAAGCGGCAATCACCTCTTCATCGGTTTTAAAAGGCATAAATTTTTTGTCGGTGTGGATGTAATGAAAAAACGATTTCAAATCGCCAGTATAGCCTGTTTCGTTTTTCACTTTTTCCATTTCTCCTCGCAAACGAGCCACTTCTTTTTGCCCGGTTTCAAATATCTGTTCGGGAGTTATATCGGTAGTGGTCCATTGCTTTGCCAAATGTTTATAATAGTCATTCCCCCCCGGCACTTCGCTAATTCCTGCTGTGTTGCGGCATTTGGGTAAATATTCTTTTTCAACAAAGTCATAAAGTTTGGTGTAGGTGGGATTGATCCATTTTTCAATAGCTTCGGTGTAAGCCTGTGTAAGTCTTTTTTTGTCGGCATCGCTTAAATCAGCCGGCATATTTTTTACAGGGAGATAAAACACACTTTCCTTCACATCTTTTTTTACCACCCCTGAAAGTTGAGGTAGCACCTTTAACATTAAAGCACGTGGCTGCGTATATCCTAACTCCATGCCTCGTTTCATATAGGCAATTACGGTATCCTGATAGGCTGCAAATGACATCATGCGCTTTAAAAAATCATCGTAATCTTTGCTCGTTTTAAAGGGCTGGTTGCCGCTTCCAGAACCCAGTTGCGCAAAGGTGAGGTGCATTCCCCAAAACTGCTGCATGGGCATTAAGTTGCTATTAAACCCTAAAGCCTCTTGCTGAATTTCCATTTCACGTTTAAACACATCGTAGCTTATCCTATCCTGTGTTGCCAACTGCAAGCGATCAATTTTAGAAACCTGATCAGCATAGCGTTTATAAAAAGCTTTAAGGGTATCGCGGTAGGAGTTGCTCACATCAGCAGGCAACAAGTCATTGTAACGTGAATCTGCAATGGCAGTAGCCTCCAGGGGATAGTACCGTAGTCGCTCCTCATAGTACTGCTCCAAAAGCTTTTTAAGGGGTACCTGACTATTTTTTCCCTCCTCTTCGGGAGCGGGTTGTTTGCAGGCTACTAAAAAAGCAGTAACAAGCAAGACCAAATACGTTTTTTGCATGTGAGTTAATTTTAATCAAAAGTAAAATAAAGAGTACTAATAGTTGGTGTTTGTGCTGTTGCCATGTGCGTTAAATAGTGTTAAAGGTGGTATTTCCCGTCTTAAACTCAAACCTGTTTGCCGCTCTTGTCGAGGTTCTTTCTTTGCATTTGCCATTATTGTAACAAGCATTAACTACGCTTAACTTCCTGGAATATTTTCTTGTTTTGATAGCGCGTTTTTCATGCTGAAAACACCCTTTATCCCGTCATTCAAGCCTTCCATCAAAAAATATTTGTTTTTTAAAGGCAACTGGCTATCTTTACGCTTCTTATCCCATTTTTCGAAAAACCAATTAGAACCAATTTCAACCAAACAGAGCCATGGTGAAACGTCTTTTTCTAATATTTACTGTCGTGTTGCTTTTTTCTACATCAGTGTTGAGGGCTCAACAGCAAAGCAGTTGCGTAAATGCCGATTTTGAACAAAATAGTTTTATGAACTGGGTGGGAAGTACAGGAACATGCTGTCCAATTTCTATGTTGTCAGCAGGAATAGTATCTGGAAGACATACCATTATGAGCGGCTCGGGCTTCGACCCACATTCCAACAATCAAATTCCAGTGGTTGCCCCGGGAGGAACCTATTCCGCCCGATTAGGCAATGACAACAGTGGCAATGAGGGCGAACAATTGCGATTTACGTTTACAGTATCAGCACAAACGGCCTTGTTCATCTATCGGTATGCCGTTGTTTTAGAAGACCCCGTTCATGATATCACAGAACAGCCTCGCTTTGAGATCCGTGTTTTTGACCAAAACAACAATGCCCTCGGTTGCGGAACATATAATGTTGTTTCTGGTGCTGGTATTCCCGGTTTCCAAACTTGGTACGATTTGTCAACCAGCAGCGATGTTCATTTCCAGACATGGCAAACAGTAGGTATTGATCTTTCAGCAAGCATAGGGCAAACCGTTAGCATTGAATTTTCTACCGGTGACTGCGCCTTAGGCGCACACTTTGGCTATGCTTATGTTGATGCTTATTGCAGCCCGCTTGTGGTTTCGAGTGACTACTGTCCAGGATCAAGCACGGCTACGCTGATCGCTCCCAAAGGCTTTGCCAGCTATCTGTGGAGCACTGGCGAAACAACACCTTCCATAACCGTTGTTAATCCTGTTATCGGAGCTCAGTATGACGTCACCATGACCTCAGTTTCCGGGTGTACAGTTACCCTTACACAGGTGATTACTGTTACAGAAATTGTGGCCGCTTTTAGCGAAGATCCATCATGTGAAAACCTAACTCAGTTTTTAGATTCTTCTTACGTGGTAAGTGGTTCAGCAATTACCGGCTGGAACTGGGATTTTGGTGATGGTGGCACATCCCCTCTTCAAAATCCAGTGCATGCTTTTAACGCTGCAGGCAATCACGTAGTGCAACTCATTGTTAGCAACGGAGGTGGGTGTATTGACACGCTGGTAAAAAACCTTGCTGTACAACCGGCACCACAAGCCAACTTCTCCTTTAATCCTGGATGCCCTGGTGTTCCCTTTTCGTTCACCAATCTTTCTACCTTTCCGGCAGGAACCATTACCGCACAGGCCTGGAACTTTGGCGATGCAACTCCGGTGGAAAGCAGTGTAAATGCAGCCCACCCTTACACAGGCACTGGCCCGTTCACCGTTTTACTGACAGTTGCCGGCAACAATGGTTGTAACGACACCATTAGCAAAGTGGTGCAACCGTTACCACAACCGGTAGCTGCCTTTAATTTTACCGTGCAATGCCTTAGCAACAACGTATCATTTGCAGATGTATCTACCGTGGCAGTTGGCAGCATTACTGCGCAACAATGGAATTTTGGTGATGGCTCTCCTATAGATACATCAAAAACGCCCACGCACCTATATAGCGGCAATGGCCCCTTTAATGTGCAACTGATTGTTACAGGAAGTAATGGATGCACGGACACCATTTCAAAAAGCGTAACCTTGTCCACGTTGCCGGTAGCATCTTTTAGCGCTGCCCTTCCATGCGAAGCGCAATACACTGCTTTTACCGATCAATCCTCTTTAACAGGAGGTGCTGTTACGGCATGGAAATGGTATTTCGGTGATGGTAGCACTTCCACACTTCAGAATCCTTACCATAATTATTCGGCAAGTGGCAACTATAATGTTTCATTAGCCATTATTGCAAACAATGGTTGTGGTGATTCCATTACCATACCCGTTAACGTACTTAATTCACCAGTTGCTGATTTCAGCACCAACCCGGTTTGCCCTGGGCAACAAGGAACCTTTACAGGCACCTCAGTGTTTACAGGAGGCAGCATTAACGGCTGGAATTGGAATTTTGGTGATGGCACCGGCACAGCCACTACTGCCAATGCCTCTTACACCTATGCCACCGGAGGAAACTATCAGGTGACTTACGTGGTAAATGCAAACAACGGCTGCAGCGACACGTTAGTAAAAACCATAAGCACCTCCGTTACACCCACAGCAAGGTTTGCGGCACCTTCTGGTTGTTCCGCTGTTCCTTTGCCTTTTTCAAGCAGTTCTGTTATTTCATCTGGTAGCATCACCAGCTGGAACTGGAGTTTTGGAGATGGCTCTCCATCGGCAAACACCCAAACTGCCAACCATGCCTTTGCCGGAAGCGGAAGTTACAATGTAACTCTTACCGTTACCAGCAACAATGGTTGCATCCACAGCGTAGTGCATGAAGTAAGTGTGGCCACCAAACCATTTCCCGATTTTTTTACCAATGCCGCCTGCGAACGCGATAGTATGCACTTCATCAGCAGCTCAACAACGGCTTATGGTACCATTAACTACATCAAATGGCTTTTCGGTGATGGAGGCTCCGTTTCTGGTGATGATGATGTTTTTCACTATTACAACGATTCAGGATATTACGCAGTAACATTAATCATACAAAACAGCATAGGCTGTAGTGACACCACCGTAAGAAATGTTTACCTAAAACCAGCACCTGTACCCGGTTTTGAATGGGGTACCATTTGCCAAGGCGCTCCAACATGGCTAACCGACACTTCTACCTTAGTGAACGGTACCATTGCTGCATGGAAATGGGATTTTGGTGCTGGCAGCACCTCCTCGCAACAATTGGCACAACACACCTTCAACACCGCTGGTAGCATCCCAGTTACAACTACAGTTACAGGAAGCAACGGCTGCAAAGCCTCACTGCTTAAAAATGTAACCGTTCATCCTAAACCTGTGGCGCAATTTGCCACCACCAAAGGTTGCGTGAACACAACACTGTCTTTTAACAACCAATCAAATATAGTTTCTGGTTCGCTCGACTCTATGTTATGGAATTTTGGTGATAGTAGCAATAGCATTAATGGTTTTAATAGCTTCCATGCCTACGCAGTGGCAAATGACTATTATGTAACACTTATCGCACAAAGCAACATTGGCTGCCGCGATACAGTGGTGGATACCGTAACAATTAGTCCGCGCCCTGTCGCCAATTTTAATGCCACCACGGCATGCTTTGGACAGCCAACAGTCTTCAACGACCTCTCCGCTGCTGTCACCGATAGTTTAATTACATGGCGCTGGCTTTACGGTGATGGCTCCGTTAACAATTATCAAGCAGCCACACACACATTTCCTCAGGACACCACCTACTCCGTTTCGCTTATTGTGTGGAACAACCAAGGATGCAGTGACACTTT
>JAYTNW010000426.1:0-6842 GCA_043748115.1 Bacteroidota bacterium
GTTCATTAACAGCAGGGTTTTCGATTATCAATTTGTGGATCAGTCGTTGTTAATTGTTAAGGACATGAATTTAGATTACGGGCATTCTCTTCCCAATGATGGGGAGGGAGGCTACATAAAAGTCCGTGGTTTTGGCACGTCTGTAAATATTGGCATTCAACATTTCTATAATTATATTGGGCAGGCTTACAAACCAGGAATGGGTGGAATGAAGTTAAGAAAATACAGGGCTAAGATCGGACTGTCTTTGCTTGATGTTGGCTTTGTTAAATTTTCCGACAATGCAAAAACATTTAAATTTAGCAATGTACAAACCATTTGGCCCGGTTTTGACACCACAAAGATTACCGGCATTAACAATGCAGATTCACTGTTCAGCGTGAAATTTTTTAATGACCAATATGCATCACAAGCAAAATCAGGCTTTACCATTTTTACTCCTATGGCCGTTGCGCTGCAAGCTGATTTTGCCATTAAACCCATGTTTTTGGTTAATGCAACAGTGGTACAAGATGTGCAATTCTTTAATCGCGGCACTAAAAGAGCATCACAGGCATCGTTAACACCACGATATGAAACGCGAAGGCTAGAAATAAGTCTTCCTCTTTCTTTATATGAATACAATTTTTTTAGAGCAGGGTTAGCCGTTCGCTACAAATGGTTTGTTTTGGGCAGTGACAACTTGGGCTGGTGGCCAGGTGGCTATGAAATGAACGGACTCGATTTTTATTTTGGGTTTAAATACACCAGCGACATTTACGACAACGGTCGTTTTAAAAAAGGCAAAGGCGGGCATTGCCCAGCATATAAATAATACCGTTAAGCGTTTTGTTTTAATAGAAAATGTTGGGTGCCTTTTTCTCTGAGCAACTTAAGTATCATCATCCAAAGTTTTTCGTAGGGAATTACTTCAACAATTCGTTTGTCTTTCCTTCTCACCGCATAAGTGTCCTTTAACTTACGATGATATTTTTTACCTATGGCCTCTGCTTTATCAGCATTAAAATCATACTTGTACAACAACAACAAAAGTTTAGCGAAATAATAATTTCTGAAGTTAGTTTTACGACTCATGTTTCGCTTAATATAGGTTTGCATAAACACTGAAAAACCAGATAATGCTTCCCGATCCTTTTTCACTATTCGGTAAATAAAAACAATGATCAATGATTCAAAATGCAGTCCTTGTCTATCGGATAAAATAGCTGAAAAGCTATTTAAGAAACTGGATGGCCTGAAATGTTTAATGGCCTTTATATCTCTGAGTGCAAAGTCGAGATATGCTTTATAAATTTTCCAAGTCTCTTTGCGGCCAACCGTTGAATTTTTAAACAAGGATGTAGAGGTTAAATTGCTATAAAGCGCTAAAGCCGAATCATATTTTTCAGCATGCATGAGAAGTTGAAAATATACTTCCATATACAGTAGCCAGTTAGCGTTACCTTTATGAAAATATTGTTGGTATCGCGTTATGTAACTTAAGCCAATTGCATATTTCTTTTGCACAACACAGGCATTGAGCAGATAGTGGGCTATTTCCGCAAACTTCCCATCCTGTGAAAGATGTTTATTGCGCCTTAGGTATTGATCAAACTTACCACATGTCTTTATAACCTCATCATACTTTTCGGCTATTTGAAAATAAAAAATCTGTACACGGTAAAAACAAATGATGTTTACATGCCAAGGATGTTTGTTCATTTCTGCTTTCAACATACCAGCAAGGTATTTTACTTTTACTAAGGTAGCATTGCTATGAGCCCAGTTGTGTCCAATTAATGCAATGGATTTATAGTAAGCACGCAAACATTTTTGTTCACTTAGTAAAATAATCTCATGTGCTCCAATGGCCCTGTTAAATAACAGGTACTGTTTTCGTTTGCCTGCTATGGCGAAGCGCAAAGCCAGTTCTGAAGCATAGAGCATTGCATAAGCAGTATGTTGGTATTTGCAAACCATTTTATAATTGGTTGCAAGCAAACGCATACCTTCATCTCTAAAGCCTTTATTTATAAACACCCTTGCAAGCAGTAGATTTCTTTCGGAACGGTAAAGGTGCACGTCATAATCATTGCGCATCCACTTATCAATGTTGTGCACGGCAATAAGATTGAGCGCCTTTTCATCAACACGATTACCTGATTTTATTTTATGTATGGACAATGGACTGGCTGCATTTATTTCTGAAAAAAAGGGGCTAGGTGTATTTAACAAATCACCATCACTTTTAGCTGCAAATCCACCCGCTCCAGCATTTTTCTCTAAAAAGTCCTCAACAAGTGTTTCATATACTTTTTTTAACCGGGACATTTTTTACAGAATTATATTAATATACAAGTATATCAAAAAATGAGTCATAATAAAGTTTTGCCTAAAAAAGGGCTCTTGTTTTTCAGGAAAAAATGTACCCTTTTTTGAAGATTGACTGATGTAGTTTTATTTCCGAAAAATTAAAATAACTAATTATGACAAACATTATTATCGCCATCCTTCAATTTTTGGGTGTAATGGCCTCCCCAGATTTATTAAACAATGAATCTTTTAAAAAAGGGCACGAAGCTGAGTTCAGAAGAGCTAACGAGATTTATACTACCCATCAGTATAGAGTGAATGATGGTGTTGTGATTGTTGATGGCTGTAACCCTTAATTAAACTTTGCCAGTCATATTCATTTAAAAGAAAGGGGGCACTTGAAAATTAAAGCGTACCGGTGAATAAGTGTTTTTAATTAAACCGAAATTATGAGATGCGAAAATGCATTTTGTAGTGTGGGGTTTAATGGAGCGCACTTTGTTTAGACATGTTTTACCCATGACTTCTGCCTACCATAGCAGCGTGAGATAGACACGAGAACTTACAAAACCAAATTATCATGTTTAAAAATTCAATTAAAAAAGCAACATGGCTGGCAATGGCTGGTGTGTTGATGGGTGCAACTATAGGTTACTCCCAATCACCTGTAGTTACTGTACCAGGCGCATGTGATGTTAAGGTACTTGGCACTGCCGTTGGTGCGACACAGCCTTTAGGAGGCTTAGGTGGCCGCGTTGGAAATAATGGTGTGGTATGTATGCCCGATCCATTTGATGTAGCTGGTGTCGGAGGTAATTTTACTATTACCACAAATGGGGTTACCATTTTGAGCTGGCAAATGTGGGGTGACATCTCTGAACAAACTGCTACTTTAGCAAACACACCAGACCAAAGTGCCGGTGCTGTTTTAACAGTAAATATTGAATCGTACAATAAGGCCGTGAGAAGCCCATCGGAAAGCACTGCGCCTGCATGTTCCACTTTAGCGCGAAGTAAAGGCAGGGTTAGGATCAATTATTCTCAGGGGCTTTGTAACAATTTTATAGAGTTTGATATTTACAAGATGTATCCTGTAACCCCGGTTGGAGGAACTCCTTGTGGAGTAATGGCACTTTATCCTAATAATTATTTACCTCCTATAGTTGGGCCAAAATGTATTGTACCAAGCACAATTTACACCTATTCTGTTGATCCAATTGCCAGTGATAATTTGACAGACCCGATTGGTGTAGACAAATATTACTGGACTGTGACTATCAATGGAGTTAATTTGTCTTTTGGATATACTAGTACAGACGGAAGCTCAATAACATTTACAACAGGACCTTTAGCGATAACCTCAGCAAATATTAAATGTTGCTATGGACGTTGCAACCCGTGGGATAATGATGCAACAGCACCTCCGGGTATTAATGCAACTACTTGTGTTAACCTGCCTTTGACACCTGGTCCTGTTGCGCCTACCTTTAGCTTGCCCTGCGTAAACACAGGACTGGTTAGTTCACCTGTTACTGCATCGGGCGGAGTAGGTACTATATCTTGGAGCGAGTTTAGTCCGTGGTCGTTTTCTCCTACTACGGGTTCAAGTTCAACATTAAGTTACAATGGCGATAATAATCCTCAACAAATTACCGTATCAGCTTTTGTTGCAGGTTGTACACCCACAACTATTACAACTAATTATATTGTTAACCGCATCTACAAATCCCCATCAGTAGCCATATCGCATACACCAGCCGGTGTTTGTTTAAATGCCGGTAGTAGTTACACCTTTACTGTTGGGCCCAATGCATTGAACAATGCCACCACCTGGCGTTTCCCTGCAGGTTTGCTGGGTGCTGGTATTGTAACTCAAAACACTGCCAGTGCTACCAACACCGTTACTTTTTTAGCCAATGCACCAGCCGGACAGTATAAAGTTTGGGCATTGTCAACCGCTTGCCCATCCGACTCTATTGTAGATTCTTTTTGTATTAAGCCTGCTGTGCCTGTTATTAATTCAGCTACTTGCTTTACGCGTGGTGCTACAGGGGTAACTACCATTACCTGTACTGCTGTACCTGGTGTGCCTGCAAATGGATACACCTGGAACTTACCTGCTGGTTGGATTTGCACAGGTGGCGTTAATTGCAACACCACCAACCCTACATTTTCGCTTACAGGTACGGCCGCCCTGCCTTACGGCATCATCACAGTTACTGCTGCCACTACCGGCAGTTGCGCCTGTGCAACCACTTCCATTAACGATACCGTGTGGTATAATCCTATAACACCTAATTCCATTACCGCTTCGTGTTGGAATACCAATGGTGCTGCTACGGGGACTACTGTTCTTTCTGTGGCTAATGCACCTAATCCCTTCTTTGGCAGTTACACCATTAACTCCGTTACACCATCAGTACCTTACACCGGTTATACTGTAAACGGGCAGGGTGGTATTGTCCTTACTGGGGTTAACGCTATTCCCGGAACTGTTTACACCTTTACAATTACACACACTACTCCAAGATGTGGTAACAGTCCGGCAACCCCTATGAACATTACTGCATCTGAAATTCCGGGAGTGGTGCAAATTTTACCAGGGCCAGGAACGGGAAACACCGATACATATTATGTAAGTCCTTCGCCCGCTGCTCCAAGTTATCAATGGTTTGTCAATGGAACGGCTGCAAGTGTTAACTCAACTCAACCTCTAATGGGCAACGGTACTCCTCCAACCTCTGTTTGTGTTAATCTTTTATCATCACCCGTGCTGCTTGGTACTAC
This sequence comes from Bacteroidota bacterium, assembly GCA_043748115.1. Lineage (GTDB taxonomy): Bacteria > Bacteroidota > Bacteroidia > AKYH767-A > OLB10 > OLB10. Next base: position 5,080 of record JAYTNW010000426.1, read on the forward strand.
CAGCGTTTGTAGAAAACCTCAAATTTGTTGTACAGGACCCGGTTGCATACTTGGTACGCACAGTTTAAGAACTGCTAACGGTGGTGCAGCTACCGGCATTAAAGGTGTGAGCGTGTATCCTAACCCTAACAATGGAGAGTTTACCATTACTATACCTTCCTATAACACATCGGCCACTGCCATTTTAATTGATGTGCAGGGTAAAGAAGTGGGTAACTACCAATTAGAAAAAGGTGAAAATAACATTGTCACCTCTGGCCTTGCTAAAGGATTGTACAATATCCTTTTACTAATTGACGACAAATCTGACTCACGCAAAATTGAAATAAAATAAATTTCCCTCAACAAAAGAACAGGAGTGCCAGCACTCCTGTTCTTTTTTATCTTTTAAATACTTTGCAACTTTTTTTAGCCCAATTGCTCTTACCGCTATATAAAATTACATGAAAAAAATAATTACTATTAACATCATTACCACCATTTTTTTTATCGGGTTAAACTCCGCTTTTGCACAGAAGGAATATTGGGGAATGTTTACTATTACTGACACCTCTTTTGTTAAGCCTTATGGAGCAATTTACAAGACCGATTCCATGGGTTCCAATATTCAAATTGTAAATTTTTTTGACTCTATAAATGGCATGGGTCCAATAGGGCGCTTGTTCCTAGCATCTGACGGCAAATTATATGGAACAACTGGTCAGGGGGGAGCTTTTACAACTCCGTTTATTACGGGTGGTACTTTGTTTCAATATGATCTGGCCACAGATAGTTTAAGTACTTTAATCAATTTTGGAACGGCACAATATCCTAATGGGGTACACCCATCGGCATCATTTATTGAACCTTCTCCCGGAATACTTTATGGAATTATACAAAGTGATAATGGCCCGAGTTCAATCTATAAATATAATTTAAGTACTCATGCGATAACATTTATTTATTCATTTCCTCTTATTCCTTACCAGTTATCAAACATCACTAATCCATCGTTAAACAATCTTGTAGCGGCAGCTAACGGAAAACTTTATGGAACTACCTTAAATGGTGGTTCATCAGGATGTTCACCAACCTCGGGAACTATCTATTCCATTGACACTGCTAATAATTCAATAGCAACAGTTTATCCTTTTTCATGCGTTACATATAACGGAATAGATCCACTTGGTGATTTAGTTGAGGGACTGCCTGGTATGTTGTTTGGCCGTACTAGTTTTGGAGGAAACAATAACGAAGGTGTATTGTTTGAATACAACTATTTAACCAATACATACACAGTAAAACACCATTTTGACAGTTTACAAGGTAATTTATACGTTAATACCCTTACAAAAGCAACTAACAATAAACTTTACGGTTTAACATCAGGAGGGGGTACAGATGATGTAGGAAATCACTTAGGTACCTTATACGAATTCAATCCATTTACCAATACATATACTACTAAGTATAACTTTGGATTAAATGATGACGGACAGGGAGGTTATATTTTAACAGGTGGTGGTCCATTTGGGAACCTATTGCAAGCATCCAACGGTAGGTTGTATGGCAATAACTACTACGGAGTATTCGAATTTAATCTTATGAATGACACATTGATCCTAAGATCTGTTTTTCCTAACCCTGGCAATATTGCAATTCCTGTAATTCCCGCAGCAGGCCTCATCGAAATTTGCCGCAAACCCTCCTACAAATATTTTTATACCGACACTTTTATTGTTTGCAAAAACAACAGCTTTACTTACACAGTACACAGTAACAAT
>JAYTNW010000427.1:0-4929 GCA_043748115.1 Bacteroidota bacterium
TGCATGATGTGGGTAGTCGCTACCGCCCGTTTGAAGCTGGAATGGTGTTTACCTGTGAGCCTGGAATTTATATTCCCGAAGAAGGCATTGGAATAAGAATTGAAAACAACATATTGATCACCGCCACAGGCCCTGTGGACCTAATGGCTACCATGCCGGTGGAGGTGGATGAGATTGAAGCGCTGATGCGAAAAAACTAAACGAAAAGCGTTCTCAGCATAACAACAATTAGAGAAGCAGGTGAAAATTTTATTCCCTGCTTTTTTTTGTTGCTTTTTTCATTAGATTTGATGTGATAAATGTTGTTAACCAAATATCATATCATTATGAAAAAAACGCTACTTGCCTTGCTGGCCATTGTCGCTGTTACTGGCGCCTTGCAGGCACAAACTTCAGGAGGACCGGATGCCTTCGGTTATACATGGAAAACGAATTTGGACCCCAACGGGCCAACCTTTAATTGGATTGACATTGACTCCTTACCCGGAACTGTAACGGTAACTAATTTGGCTGATGACAATATTCGAGGACCATTCAGCCTTCAGATTCCATTTCATTATTACTGGTATGATCCTACCGTTTTTTACGTGGGATCCAATGGATACATCAACTTTTCAAATGGCACTCTTGCTCATCAGTTTCCTTCCATTCCCGATTCGGTTAATGCTACCAACAATTTTTTGGCAGCCCTTACCACAGATCTTACTTTTACCAATAGCAGCCAACAAGCCATAGCAGGTATTAGCTGTAAGTATTGGATAAGTCCTGCACTTGACTCACTGGTGGTAACGTATAATGGTGTTCCCTTCTGGGATCCTATTGCCCCCGGTTACCAAGGAAACAATATTTTTCAAATCGTTTTAAGCACCGTGGATAGCTCCATCACCTATCAATATTTATTACAAATAGGCTCAAGCCAAAATGCAGTACCGGGCCAGGTAACAATAGGCATCGAAAACGTATCAGGAAACATGGGGCTTCAGTATTTATTAGATGCCTATCCCTCCACAGGAAGTAGTGTTAAATTTTATTACCCTCAAAGTATATCTGTTGCAATAAACGATGCAGGCATTTCCGCAGTAGGCAATGCAAACACGGGTGCAATGTTCCTGTCAAAGAATGGCGCTCCTTATAGCAGCACAGTTGAGGTTACCAATTTCGGAAACCAGGCATTGGCTCCTTTCAGTGTAGCATCGCGCATATTAAATGCAACAGGTATTCCGCAACTACGTGACACCGTAGTGGCAACGGCACTGGCACCATCACAGGTACAGCAATTAAATTTCCCATTAACATGGTCTCCAACGTTAGCGGGCACCTTCAGGCATTTTGGAAAAACATTACTTACCGGAGACGCCACATCAACCAACAACGAGAAGCCTCTTGAATTGCAGGTGGTAGATACTACATTGCTTTCTGTTGTACTCTCTTACAACAATCCTTTAAACAGCGGTGGAGGAATTAGTTGGAATGGCGGTGGAGGTGGCATAGGCAATTACTATGCTCCACCATTTTATCCGTGCTATTTAAACCAGGTGCAATTAATAATTGCTGCTGACCCCAACTTTTTGGGATGTTACCTTCACGTATATGACGATGATGGAATAAATGGTGGCCCAGGCACAATGTTGGATTCAATATTTATTGATCCTAATAATATTTCTGCAACAACATTACAAACATTTAATCTTAACCAAAGCATTCCAATTACTTCCGGTGGCTTTTACATTGCTTGGATTATGGGAGGTGATGGTGTAGTTCTTGAAGAAGACATTACTGCACCTTTCTCTAACCGGACCTTCGAAATTTTAGGTGCCGCTTCCAACCCCAATGCATGGAGCCCTTACAGAAACTCAGCCACTAACGAGCCCATACTAAATGCCGTTATATCAATAAACCCGGTGGGAATTGATGCGCCATCCGTTTCTGAAAATTCTTTCGGGCATTGCACACCAAATCCAGCTTCTACCTACACACGCATACCTTATACATTGACTGCATCACAAAAAAATGTGGTATGCAAAGTTATGGACATGCAGGGAAAGCTTTGTGCCAAAAAAATATTCGATACTATTTCCGCTGGTAGCGGAACTTTGTTTATCCCTACCCTTACGCTAACGTCAGGAGTTTACATGGTAGAGCTAAGCAATGGAGAGCAAAATCATAGAACCAAATTATCGGTTGTTCGATAATACCAGCCTTTGTATTAAAAAAAATGTCCCGAAAAATTTCGGGACATTTTTTTTATAGTTGGTTGTTTAGTTTAACATTACTCTTCGATGGTTTTATCGTCTTTCGTTTTAGGTGTCGCTTTTTTTACAACAGGTTTCTTGGGCGAAGACTTTTTCTTGTCTGCAGTTGCTGGCGATACCGTACTTTCAAAATCGCTAAATGCATTCATGTAAAATATGTAAGCATCGTAAGGAGAATCGTAAGGACTGAAATATTTATGTACATCGCCATCACTCCAAAATTTAGTGCTCATGTAATAAAAGTGATCACTGGTTTGTAGTTTACCCCACACATCAATCAGGTCTTTGTTTCCGGTAGCAGTTACTTGCTCGCTGATAGAATAAATTTTTGCAAGCGACTCCTGCTGCATATTGTTGCCAAGCCATGCCGAAAGATCACGTTCGCTATCAGCCCAACTAATAAATTCATGGGCATCATAAACTCCTCGTGCGGTGTAAAGATCAACAACCTCTGATGGTGTTTTAAAATTAAAATCAGGATGCTTCAGTATCTCACGAGGCACGTGATCAATAAAATCAAAAATGCCTGTGCTCTCCCACTGATGTTCGCCAAATGTTTCGTAATCCATAAAAAGATTAATCACATCTCCAGTACCGGCAACTTTATGTACCCATGAGGCAAAAGTATCAGCATGAAGCGGCCACTCACTCCAGTTTTTATCGGAAAAACGAAATGCAATATCATCGCTTAAACGATAATTCTTTAACAGCGCCTTAATGGTTTTAGTGCCAACAGGTTTTAGCAAATGATTGGGATGTCGTTCCTTAAGCAAACGATCAACACCCTCGCACAAAATTCCTTTGTACCCTAATTTTTCAATAAAGCCGGCCAGTTCATTATTATAAATAAGCTCTGTGTTCCTAAAAATCTTTGGGCGTTGTTTAAAGTAATGCTCTATTTTATCATCATGCTCCTTCACCTGTCGCACAAACTCATCTTTGTTATATAAAAAACTTAAAGAGTGATAATAGGTTTCTGATAAAAATTCGACACAGCCGGTGTTTGCCAGCTCAACAAATGACTGCAACACATCAGGGCGATACAACTCCATTTGTTCTATAACTGTTCCGCTTAAGGAGTAGCTAATTCTGAATTTTCCTTTGTGACGTTTTATCAGCTCCAGCATTTTTTTGTTGGTGGGCAGGTAACATTTTTCTGAAACCTTATCCATAATCCATTTATTCTTTTCACCGTCCTCATAAAAATGGTCTTTCCCAATATCAAAAACACTGTAATGCTTAACCCTGAAAGGCTGATGTACCTGGAAATAAAAGCAAACTGATGGCATAATTAAATGGTTTAAATAGAATCTACGGAATGCGAATTCATTTGAGTGATTGTAAGGGATAGCTAACGGTTACGAATTTACGAATAGAAAGGTATCCTCAATTTTCTGTTAAAACTTCATTATCTATTTCTAAATTTTTAGTTGAGCATTTCTTTATTCTTAAATACCCAATCACTTTTCTAAACTCTTCTTTACTTAATCAACTTATATTTTTTATATCCTTCAATCACCTTTCCTGCTGCAATCTCCCAGCTAATGCTTTTAAGATCTTTCATGGCATCTTCGGTTACTTGAGTATGGAGGGTATCATCACCCAGCACCTTTAAAATATATTCTGCTGCATGGTTGGTATCCCAAAAATCAAACTTTAATGCTCCGGAAAGCACCTCAGCAACACCAGACTGTTTGGATATGATAACTGGCACATCAAACTGAGCTGCCTCCACAGCTGAAAGTCCAAAAGGTTCGCTTACGGAAGGCATACAGTATGCATCAGCAATGGATAGCAGTGAGCGCACCTTATCAAGGCCTAAAAAGCCTGCAAGATGAAACCTGTTTCCAATTCGTTTTTCAGCCACCTTTTCTAAAATACGATCGTGTGCATCGCCAGTGCCAGCCATTATAAAACGTACAGCAGGATTTTTTTCCAGCACCTTGGCTGCAATGTCTACAAAATATTCGGGGCCCTTTTGTCGCGTTAGCCTTCCAATAAATAGCACCATTTTTTCCTTGTAAGGGCTTTTACTTCGGAAAGGATCTACAGGCCTAATTCCATTGTGCACAGGAAAAATTTTCCGGTGGTCAATCCCATAATACTCGTTGATGATGTTACCGGTAAAGTTACTCACTGGCATAAGTACATCTGCCGCCAGCATTCCCTTTTTTTCCATTTGATAAACCCATCCCTGGCTGTTTACGCCACCGCGATCCACCTCTAAGGAATGGACATGTACCACCAAAGGTTTTCCGGTTTTGGCTTTTATCTCCATGCCTGCTAACATGGTCATCCAATCATGCGCATGGATGATGTCAAAATCCATTTTTAACGCCAGCCGCGATGCCAGTTCGCCAAACACGGTTACCTTTTCGATTACATCACCACCATACAGGTCCTCAATGTGAAAAACCTTGGCCCTCTTACCACCAATTTTTATTTCTTTAAGATACTGGCTGTGTAACTCTTCAACTTGTGGTACTTCAAATGTATTTTTTCTGTCGGTGTAATACGGATTAAGATCGGAAGGGATAAAATGAACGTCTTCAAAAGTTTTGTAATCGTCTTTATAATCCACATGCTTGAGGGTGCGGCTGTCAATCGTATCCAGACCAATCAGCTCAAGATTTTTTACCGTAAAACCGGGATTCGACTTAGGAATAATCATGGTTAC
>JAYTNW010000428.1:0-3623 GCA_043748115.1 Bacteroidota bacterium
GTTTCTCCAGAAAGAAACGCTTAGGTTGCTGTTGTTTAAACCTGTCACGTTATATATTGGTGAAAACAAGGTATCTTCTTCACCGGTTACGTAGCCTGAGCCCAAATTGATATCCCATGCGTTGGCTCCCGAGTGAGCTCCAGTGGTAGCACCAAAAGCAGGTGCTCCTTGTTGCCACTCATTACCACCACCAACTGGTGTTGAAAGCCAGCCTATGTTGCCATTCTCAAAGTCATCACAACTTGTTGGAGTTAACACCGGAATACCTACACCGTTTATGCTTGATGTATCATTGCTAAGGTTACCATCATTAGCCAGTGAAGTATAAGCCGTAAGGTTAAATAAACCTGCTGGTATGGTAAAGCAAGGTGTTATGGTATCAGTAACTGATGCTCCAGGAGCTAGGTTGCCTGTCCATGTGGTGGTACCTGTATTTCCAAGCCCGTCACTGTATGTAATAGGAATAGATGTTAAGGCCTGACCTCCATAATTTTGAATGGTTACAATAACATCAACACACAGTCCTTCAGGAGCTTGGTTTGTAGGTTGTGAAATAGAAATTACTCCCGCATCAAAATCCGGTGGTTTGATGATACATAAATCATCAATCGCAATACCTTCATCTTGCACAGCACCGTCAGAGTCAAACGTAAAGCGGAATCTAACATCAGGTGCATTATCAAGCATACTTAGGTTATGGCTCGCTTTAAACCAATCTGTAAAGGCGCCATTTGTTACATCAGAACTTGTTCCCATCCAACCAAAAGTTCCTGATGCTAAAAGTGCATCATCATTGTACCAATTAACTGCATTTGGAGGCAACTCCGTATTTGTGCCTAATATATTCCATGTATTTCCTAAATCGGTTGAATATTCCAAACGAGTACCATCCCAGTTAAACTCTGTATTTACATTTAAAGAAAACTCTATTTTGGCGTTATAAGTACCGCTAAAAGAGAACACTGGAGAATATAAGTAAGCCTCTGTATTGGGTTGGTATTGTTGGTCAATATCAACTTCCCAACAGCTAGGTGCAGAATTTGCTGAGCCAGGCCATGTAGTTGGTTGACCAAGTTGCCAACTTGAGCCTGTGAGTGTTGTATCTACCCACAGTTGATTAATGTCGAAATTATCACAATAAGGGAAGGTTATTCCTGTAGAAGCGATAAACGAAACACATCCAGAAACTGGGTACGAAGTAACGTTGGAACAACCACTGTTGTCAATTGCGGTAATAGCATAACAAATGGTATCTCCGTCATTTACTGCTGGAAGAGTACCGGTATATTCATTACCTCCAATAAAGAACATGGTTTCATCAGGCTGTGCTATACCATTAATGGTATAGCTAAGTGTTGCACTTTGAACACCAGAGGCATCAAGAATAGAGGTAGTTACATCAAAAGGTCCGAGGTTATAAACCGTTCCTCCAGGATTAGGTCCAAAGAGGCTTATTAAAGGAGGATTTAGTTCGCAGTTGGCTGCATTGATACAAACATCATCAATAAACCATCCTTGATATCCACCACTACCACCACCGTTTCTATCTTCAAGTTTAAACCTCACAATTGCATTGGGAGAATTTTGAAGAATTTGAGACATATCAAAACGTGCTAAGTGCCACATGGTGTTGTTGGGTACCGTAGCCGGGTTACCTGGATCCCAATCCAAGGTAGTGGCAGAAGAAAACACATTTGACTGGCCACAGAAAGCAGGACCATCAACTAAGGTTGAGTCAAATTCTTGACAAGTAAGTGGTACCCAAGTTGCTCCACCATCAGAAGAAACCTCAACGCTTGCTGCATCAAAAAAGTCAATGCGAGCAATATGATAAAACGATAAGGTAACAAAAAATTGTCCGGTAAAATCCAGAGTTCCTGTTTGGAGGTAGGATGTTGTACCGGTTTGTACAGCGGCAGAGTCACAGGCTATACCGCTATTGGCTATACGGGTATTTTGGCTCCAAATACCAGCTGGAGTAGAGGTAACTGAGTCAATCACCTCCATGTTTTCATGCCAGAAGCAGGACTGGGAATAACCGGCTAATCCCATGACTGTTAAGCAAAATGTAGCAATCAGTTTTTTCATCACTGTGTTGTTTTAAGGACTTGAATAATTAAATTTGAATGATTTTATGGATTCTCAAAAATATATAATAAAACAATATCAAATGGCTGATGGCGTTTTTTTTACAGTTTCTTCAAAAAATTTTGGTAAAAAATAAAATATTTATTTTCTTTACCTGACGAAATTAAAAAAAATCATTTGCCTTGAAGTCCGAAAAAGACAATTTTGTTTGGAGAGACCTTAGCACATGGCAGGAAAAAGGCCTACTTATAATCTTGTTGCTACTTTTTATTTTCTTTTTTATAACCCAGTATAACCCTTGATTTTTAAGGCTGCTTGCAATAATTTGTTTTAAAGTTTTTTATCAATAACAGTTTTATAAGGCAATAAAACTAATTTTGCGGAAATTTTACAACTATGAACATCCACGAATATCAGGGAAAAAGCATTTTAAAATCATTTGGCGTAGCCATTCAGGAAGGCATTGTTGCTGACACTGTTGAGCAGGCAGTTGATGCAGCAAAAGAACTGCAAAAGCTGACGGGCACGCAGTTTTGGGTAGTAAAAGCGCAAATACACGCTGGTGGTCGTGGCAAAGGCGGTGGTGTAAAGTTGGCCAAAAATTTAGACGAATTAAAGGAACGAGCATCGGCAATTATAGGAATGCAATTGGTAACACCGCAAACCGGTTCGCAGGGAAAAAAAGTAAATAAGGTGTTAATAGCCCAGGACGTCTATTATCCCGGAGAAAGCCAAACAGCAGAGTTTTACATGAGCGTTTTGTTGAATAGGCAAGAAGGTAAAAACATGATTATGTACTCAACCGAAGGTGGAATGGACATAGAAGAAGTTGCTGAAAAAACACCTCATTTGATTTTTAAAGAAGAAGTGGATCCGGCTTCAGGCTTGCAAGGCTTCCAGGCGAGGAAAATTGCCTTTAACCTAGGCTTAAGCGGCAATGCCTTTAAAGAGATGACCAAATTTGTGACTGCTTTATATAAGGCCTACGAAGCCTGCGATGCGTCAATGTTTGAGATTAACCCTGTTTTAAAAACATCGGACAATAAGATTATTGCAGTGGATGCAAAAGTAAACCTTGATGAAAACGCACTTTACCGCCATCCCGATTATGCTGCCATGCGCGATAAATCAGAAGAAGATCCTACAGAAGTGGAAGCCAGCGAAAATGACCTTAACTATGTAAAACTAGATGGCAACGTTGGCTGCATGGTAAATGGTGCAGGCTTGGCAATGGCCACCATGGACATTATTAAATTAGCGGGAGGCGAGCCTGCCAACTTCTTAGATGTGGGAGGTACCGCCAATGCTGCACGTGTAGAAAAAGCATTTCGCATCATTTTAAAAGACCCTAATGTTAAAGCCATTTTGGTGAATATTTTTGGCGGAATTGTTCGTTGTGATCGTGTTGCGCAAGGCATTGTAGATGCTTACAAAAATATTGGTGAAATACCTGTGCCCATTATCGTTCGCTTGCAAGGCACCAATGCCGAAGAAGCTAAAACAATTATTGACCAATCGGGCCTGAAAGTTTTTTC
>JAYTNW010000429.1:0-6764 GCA_043748115.1 Bacteroidota bacterium
GCACATAAAAAGCCATCCTTTTGGCACAAAAAACGCCCGCCATGATGTGCAGGATTAATAGGGATAATTTTTCCGGGATATGGTGCAGCAAAAGTGATGGTTCGTTTTTGTCGGCCGTTGTTAAGATAATTGGTAATAAAAAAACTTTCGCCAGTTATCATTCTTTTCAACCCACTAAAAATTCCACCCCCGGTATTGGTCTGCATTTCAATGTCATCTTCCATGTACATCATCATCCCCACCTCGGCTCTTACTCCTTCATGCGGATCCAATTCAATTTCTACTGCCTGGAGATCATCTCCATAAATTTTATAGTCTATCTCGTGTGCTTTGTTCATGTTTAACTTGATACTGTTTGCTTTCTATTATTATTTTTTAATGGCTTCGCTAAAATGGTCAATGTACTTACCGTCTTCTTTGTCTTGCTTGTACACCAAGGTGCGTTTCACATCTCTGGGCACACCGCCAGGGCCACGCACAAATTCTGCTATGTAAATTTGCAATTGTTTTTCAAGGTCAGCGGTAATGACATCTGCTTTCTCAATGCGTGTTCGTTTTTTATAGCTTGTTAGCATCTTTATTTTCTGAACTGAGTACGCTCCTGCACTGTCTTCAAGCGGTGAAAATATTTCGAGGTAATAACTTAGTGAACTGTCTTTATCGTTTATCAGATTACCGGATTCATATAGCACATAAGATGAAATTATTTTTTTCTCCTTTGAGTTAAACTTATCTTCCATTAAAAGGCTTATCTGCCCAGCTCCTGGAGGAGCCATACGGTTTACAAAGTCGGCAGCGGGTTCGTCCTGGTTGCGAATTAAACCCTGTGCGCCTGCCACAACAGGGAAAAGCGCGATAAAAAACAATACTATCTTTTTCATTATACAAATATTTTAGTTGGTGTAAAATTAAAACGATTTAACAAATTTATAATGAGCAATGCATTAAATTAAATTCATTTCAGTGTTTCAATGAGTGCAAGCAACTCTTCTGTTTTAATACTTTGGCCAGGTATGGTTCCATGCGCTTTGGAGTAAAAAACATGTCGCTCGGCTACTTGTAGTGTAATAAACCCCATGAGGTCAATATCGCTCAGGTTCTGTATAAGAGGGCGCTGTGCTTTACCGGGGCCAAGGCGGTGATACAGACTTCCGGCAGTCATCTTCAGGTAAATGGTAATGCCGTTGGTGTTCATCCAATGCATGTTATCAAAAAAACAAGGCGTTCCACCTCCTGTTGCTATCACTGCATTTTCAAGTTTTAGCGTGTCGTGAAGACATTGTTTTTCCAATTCACGAAAGGCCGCTTCGCCTTCTGTTTTAAAAATATGGCTTATTGTTTTTCCCGAAAATTGTTCAACGGCAACATCAAGATCAACAAATTTACAGCCTGCTTTGGCCGCCAGTTTTTTACCCGCAGTAGTTTTTCCCGAACCCATATATCCCACCAGGAAAACACGCATACTATTATCGCTTCACAGGAAACTTCATTCTGTAATCCACATCCACTTTTCCCACACTAATGTCTTTCAACTTTCCTTTGATGAGTTGCTTTTTAAGAGGAGATAATTTTTCGGTAAAAAGTATTCCTTCAAGGTGATCATATTCATGCTGAATGATTCTTGCGGCCAACCCTTCAAAAGTTTCTTCGTGGATGTTAAAATCCTCATCTTGGTAACGTAATTGCACCAGTGGTTTGCGCATCACGTCTTCACGTATGCCCGGAATGCTTAAACATCCTTCGTTAAATTTCCACTTCTCACCTTCTTCTGTTACAATTTCTGCATTGATAAAAACTTTTTTAAAATGCTCCATCGCTTTGTCTTCATCAGCAAACGCTTTTCCATCCACCACAAACAGGCGAACAGAAACTCCAACCTGAGGAGCGGCAAGACCAACGCCTGAGGCAGCATACATGGTGTCAAACATATTTTCAACCAGTTCTTTTAGGCGGGGATACTCTTTATCAATAACGGCAGCTTTCTTTTTAAGCACGCTGTCTCCGTAAGCTACAATGGGTAATATCATAAATCAAAGATGTTGAAAGTTTTTATGTTCGAGGTACGATTGTAAAATTATTACAGCACTGGTTCTGTCAACAAGTGCTTTATTCTGTCTCATTTTTTTCTTTAAACCGGCTGCTAACATGGTCTGCTGTGCCATTTTTGAAGTGAAACGTTCATCATAACGCACAACAATTAAGTCAGGAATTTTATTTTTAAGCGTGCGTATAAAAACCTCAATGTGTTTTTCACTTTCTGAAACATTGTTTTTCATATCCATTGGCAAACCCACCACCAATGCCTCTAATGTTTCCTTGCTGTGGTAGTCGGCAATAAATTGAACAACATCCTTGGCATGCAGTGTTGCAAGAGCAGAGGCGATGATCTGAAGAGGATCTGTAACTGCTAAACCAACCCTTTTGGTACCATAATCAACAGCTAAAATGCGAGGCATGATGCAAAGGTACATAGATATACGGAAACAGAAATTTTAATAGAAATGACTTTTCCGAAAAATCTAACAGCAATGGTAAACCCTGCGGCTCTTGCATTATCAAATAATCAAATCATAAAACTGTAGGTCTTTCCCCTATCTTTGCCCCAATATTTACTATGCAAAATACTGAACAATTGATTAATGCAGCCTGGGAAGACAGGACATTACTGCAAATAGAAAGCACACAAAAAGCCATTCGTGAAGTGATTGAGCATTTAGACAAAGGAATGCTTCGTGTGGCTGAACCAACCGACAAGGGATGGAAGGTTAACGACTGGATTAAAAAGGCGGTGATCCTTTACTTCCCCATTCAAAAAATGGAAACAATTGAAATAGGCCCTTTTGAATTTTACGATAAAATGCTACTTAAAAAAAATTATGAGTCACTCGGTGTTCGCGTGGTACCACATGCCGTTGCCCGTTACGGCAGCTATTTGGCAAAAGGTGTAATCATGATGCCCTCTTATGTAAACATAGGAGCATATGTAGGCAGCGGAACCATGGTTGATACTTGGGCCACTGTGGGCAGTTGCGCGCAGATAGGTAAAAATGTTCACCTGAGCGGTGGAGTTGGGATAGGCGGTGTGCTAGAGCCTGTGCAAGCAGCACCCGTGATTGTTGAAGATAATTGTTTTATTGGGTCCAGGTGCATTGTGGTGGAGGGAGTTCACGTAGAAGCAGAAGCTGTGCTTGGAGCTAACGTTGTGCTTACCATGTCAACCAAAATTATTGATGTGAGTGGTGACACCGCAATCGAATATAAGGGCAAAGTACCTTCACGCTCTGTGGTGATACCTGGATGTTATACTAAACAGTTTCCTGCCGGAAGTTACCAAGTACCCTGTGCTTTGATTATTGGCAAACGCAAACAATCCACAGATACTAAAACTTCTTTGAATGATGCCTTGCGTGACTTTAGTGTTGCCGTTTAATCAACCATTGTAAGTGCAGAAATTCCTGATTATACAAACCGCTTTCATTGGCGATGTAATTTTGGCCACCGGGTTGGTAGAGTCCATTAGGCTGGCAAATGCTTCTGCTCAAATTGATGTGCTTGTGCGTAAAGGAAACGAATCACTTTTTATCGGACATCCTTACATTCACAATGTTATTACATGGGATAAAAAGAAAAATAAAATAGCAGGGTTAGCATCAGTAATTCGTCAGGCAAGAAAATCAAATTACGATTACCTCATTAACCTCCATCGTTTTTTTAGCTCAGGATTAATTACTGCTTTTAGCAAAGCAAAGCAGAAAAGAGGCTTTGATAAAAATCCACTTTCTTTTTTATTTTCAAAAAAATACAAACATGTTATTGGTGAAGGGCATGAGACTGAAAGAAATTTTGAGCTGGTAAAAGATATTCCCGGAATTTCCTATTCCGCACCACGACTTTATCCTTCACCACATGCAATGCAAAAAGAAATTGAACCGCAAAGTTATGTTTGTTTTGCCCCTGCCTCGGTATGGTTTACCAAACAGTTGCCGGTAGAAAAATGGATTGCTTTAGCCAATAAAACATCTCCTTTACTCACCATCTTTCTTTTAGGAGCCCCTAGTGACAGAGCTTTGTGCGAAAAAATTACAGCGCAATCAACCCATCCATCCATAAAAATTTTATGTGGCGAGCTTTCGCTTTTACAGTCGGCTGCTTTAATTCAGCAAGCACACATGAACTATGTTAATGATTCAGCTCCATTGCACTTGGCCTCATCAGTAAATGCACCTGTAACAGCATTTTTTTGCTCCACCGTTCCATCTTTTGGGTTTGGTCCATTGTCTGAAGTTGCAATGATTAAACAAACTACAGAAAACCTTTCCTGCCGCCCTTGCGGATTACACGGTTACAAGAAATGTCCGTTGGGTCATTTTAAATGTGGATTTACTATAGAGGTATAATCGTTTAATTAAGATCGTTTGCATTAATCCTTAGTAGCACAAAATACAAGGCGTGGTGCTAAATATCAAAATCGTAAATGTGCAGTGCCATTCAAAAGTTCACTGCCTATCTCTGAAAAAAAAACAAGGAGGTAACCTCAATTGAATTGTAAAACAAGAAACTCTTTGGCTAAAGGTTGCATGGCGTTTTTTAAATCATCAAGAAGTGTTAATCCATGCTCAGATAAATAAGGGAAAATGTTTTCCTTACGCTCCTGCATCCCATTTCCGGGAAAAAGTTGTTGTTTAAATTTTTCGATGCGGGTTGCTTGCACATCTTCTTTTCGTTTAATGGCGCGCAACATTTTTTCTTCAGTAGCTTTTAGACGTTTAAAAAATTTAACCGCCTCTGCATCTGCATGGCGCTCCAGCGTGGGATCAACAGCCGTTACTCTTTGTTTTATTTTTTCAAACAACAACTTCGCATGATGTTGCTCTTGTTCCATGTTCAGCTCATTGCGGTAAGAGGCCTTTACATACGCCTTCAACAATTCATCTGCCGGTTTAAAAATATGTACCACTTCAATGCCGGCCTTTTGCATAACGGCCCTTGACTCTTTGCTTACCATTAGCAAACAATTGCGTAACAGAACCATGGGGTAGTAAACCTGTGCCGTTTCAAATACATTTTTCAATTGTAGCCAGTAGTGCACTTCTGCAGGCCCACCCACGTAGGCAATGTTGGGTAAAATTGTTTCTTGGTACAGCGGCCGCAAAATCACATTCGGACTAAAGCGTTCAGGGTACGTTTCCAGTTCTTTAATAAGCTGCTCTTTTGTAAAATGTATATCTGCATGATGAACTTGGTACCCATCTTTCCCTTTAATAATTCTTTCCCGTAAACCATCCTTGAGGTAAAAAAGATTGATATCGCGCGGATGCACTTGCAAGCCATAGGTGTCAGCCAACTTTTGTGTTGACTGTTCATGGGTGTGAAAAGAAAATTCCGTTTCTAATTCCTGTTTAAATAAATCAATAGCTTGTTTTTTAAATGCCGCACTATCCGCATCCATCACCACCAACCCATAGCGTCCCATGAGTGAATGTACCAAACTTCGCATGGCATTAGCCAGGTTGTTATTTTTTAAATAGGCAGTGCGAATCATTTCTTTTAACAGCTGCGCATCCGTGCCATCAAAGATTGAATCACAAAACTCCTCTGTTGCTTTTTTAAATGTTGTTGTTTGAAATCTGCCAACTGCACCACTTTGATTGGTGTCCCACACTATATTTTTTCCGTTAACAAAAACAGACTTTATCTCATCGTAGTCATGGTCCTCTGTGGCCATCCAATAAACGGGGACAAAGTTATGGTCTGCATATTTTTTTTTAAGCTCCTCGCACAGTTTTACGGCCGATAATATTTTATAAACAAAATACAAAGGGCCTGTAAAAATATTAAGCTGGTGGCCTGTGGTTACTGTGAATGTATTTTCCGCTCTTAGTAATAGCAGGTTTTTAAGAACACTATCATCCTCAGTTAACTCATTTGCAAAAACTGTTGATTGATATTGGATGAGCAACTCATTAGCCAACAAATTCCGGTTAACCTTAAATTTTTTTCTTTCTGCAATGGCCTTATCGAAGGACTGCATCTGAAGATCAAAGGCAGACAATGACCGTAAAAAGTCATTTCCGTTTATGTAATCAGCTATAAGTTTTGAAAATTGTAATGTATCAGCAAAAGGAAGTGTAGTGCGAACCATGCGACAAAATTAAGAAGGCAAATGAATTGGGAAAGGTGAAGTTGATTTATGACTTACAACACATTATCACAGAAAATGTTCACAACAAAAGAGCTTAAAAAAGGGGATGATTTTTGTGTTGCCAACAATGCTTTCCTACAAAAGTTATTTGGCCGTTTGTTTGCGCTTATCAAAACGTGGTTTGCTGCGTCCGCCACCTGATGGCTTACCTCTGGGAACAAATTTTGCGGGGTTGTACTCAGGTGCCTCTCCTAGCCCTTCTGGCAGCGCTAATTTTTTTACTTCGCTTCCCAAAAAATCTTCAATACGCTTAAAATTACGTTGGTCGTTTTCGCCAATGAAGGTAAGTGCAACACCGGTGCTGGCAGCACGTGCAGTACGGCCTATACGGTGAATGTAATCTTCAGCATCAGCCGGCACATCATAGTTAATCACCAAAGCGATGTTGTCAATATCAATTCCCCGCGATAAAATATCAGTAGCCACCAACACTTGCAATTGCTGGCTTTTAAACCTACGCATCACATCGTTGCGCTGATCCTGCTCCAAGTCACTGTGAATAGCTCCTGCCACAAAATGCAATGCTTTTAATTCTTTCTCGAGGTCTTTTACAGAATGCTTG
>JAYTNW010000430.1:0-5336 GCA_043748115.1 Bacteroidota bacterium
GCCATAGCCTTTTATGTTGATGTGTAGTAACTACAACATTCGGCTTTTTCCCTGACCCTCAAAAGTCAGGGATTATTTTTTTTTCTTGGACAAGTGTGTTTCTTTTATACAGTAATACTAGCTTTAGCCAAGGTAAAAACCATAATTGGTTATTAGGTTATGATGTTGCATTGTTTGATACAAATGTTACTGCTACTAAAGCACGTTTAATTTTTGATAGCGCAACTGTTACTGTACAGCCTGATAATTTCATAATGCCTTTTAGAGCAGCACAAGGAAATATTAGTGATGAAAATGGAAATTTGTTGTTTGCAAGTAACGGATGTTGGATAATGGATGCAAGTGGAGATACTTTGCTTGACGGCTCGGGGTTAAATCCCGGGCCGTTCACCGATGATTGGTGTGATAATACTACAGGAATACCTTGGTGGCATTCTAACATTGTATTGCCCTGGCCTGGAGATACAGATAAATATGTATTGTTCCATCAAACAGGAAATTATGATGTAAACATCATCAAAGCAAGTGAAACGTATTATTCCGTCATAGACATGGGTTTGCATGGAGGTTTAGGCGGTGTGGTGCAAGGGCAAAAAAACTTGATAGCCATTAACGATACGCTAATGCCGGGCATGGCTGCCTGCCAACATGCCAATGGGCGCGACTGGTGGCTGATTGCTTTTAGAGACAGCAGCAGTGATGTGTATGAGGTTTTATTAACTCCAACTGGCATTGCATCTGTAAACAAAATAACGTTAAATGTGCCTTTGCATTATTACAACATGGGACAAGCAAACTTTTCGCCTGACGGTAAAAAGTTTGCTTACCATTACCGCGATTTTTACAATGGGGGTTTGCCTGTAACTCATGAAATAAGGTTGTTTGATTTTGACCGCTGCAATGGAGCCTTTTCTAATGAAAAAATAATAACACATGTTGACAGTACCTTTTCAGGTAACGGCCTTGCCTTTTCGCCCAGTTCACAGTATTTGTATTTTACCACATTTATAAAGGTGTTTCAAATGAATACTGACACTACTGATGTACAGGCAAGCCTGCATTTGGTGGCTGATAATGATACGTTTTATTCGCCTTACCCTCCGTTTTTAACCAACTTTTGGATGATGTACACGGCAGCCAATGGCAAAATGTATATTGCCTCTGGCAATGGCGTAATTGATATGCATTATATAGACTATCCTGATAGTGCGGGAATATCGTGTGGAGTGAGACAACATGCTTTGCATTTGCCTTGCTTTTATGCGAGAGGGAATGTTTATCATCCCAATTATTATTTAGGGTGCGATACTGCGTGTACTCCCTGTTTGGCAACGGGCATTAATGATTTGCAGCAACATGATTTTAAATTTTCGGTTTCGCCCAACCCAACAAACGGCAACATAAAAGTAATGTACATGCTCCCACAAAACAGCAAAGGATTGTTTGAGGTTTTTGATGTAACCGGTAAAAAAGTATTTTCAATGCATTTGCCTCAATGGAGCACCTTGCAAAATTTCGATTTGCGATTTTTGGGTGGTGGGGTTTACAATTGCACCATTACCTGTGGAGATGTAAGGGTAAGCAAGAGGATGGTGATTTTAAAATAAGAATTACTTTGAAAAACCAAGCGCCACCACCATAGCCCCGATTGTAACGGATAGCCCGCTTTTGTTGAGGGACAAAACAAAACGGCTATGAGTGGAAAGCGGGACAGGTGTTTTTTACAGTTGCTTTTTTGAATGGCTTAGCATATGGAAATAATGATGTTTTTGAACCACCTGAACTATCGTTTCGCTTATTAACATTGGCATGTGCATTAATGCTTTTGTGTTAACATGGAAGGGGTGCACATGCACATATATTTGTCTTGAACCAATTAAAACGGATGGCTGATGGCAAAAAAACTGGAGCGCAAAGTATTTGTATTAGATACCTCTTGCATACTTTTCGATCATAACGCTATAACCAATTTTAAAGAGCATGATGTAGCCATACCAATTACGGTATTAGAGGAAATAGACCGGTTTAAAAAGGGAAATGACGTAATTAATTTTGAGGCACGTGAGTTTATACGCAACCTGGATAAATTGTCGTCACGTGTGTCGTTGAAAGACTGGATACCGCTAAACGGCCCCACCAAAGGAAAGTTTAAGGTGTTGATGGATGAGAGCGGAAATGGCGTGGATGCCAACCGCGTTTTTGGTGAACGTAAGGCCGACCACAACATCATTAACGCTGCACTGGCGCTTAAGCATGAAATTACTGACAAGCACATTGTGCTCGTATCAAAAGATATTAACCTGAGGTTAAAAGCAAAGTCGTTGGGTTTGCAGGCCGAAGATTACATGACGGGTAAAATAAAAGATCTGGAAGGATTGTATCCCGGAAAAACAGCGCTGGAAAATATTCCTAAAAAAGTAATTGATGCTTTGTACCAACATGGTTATTGCAATTACAAAGACCTTGTAAAAAATAAACCGGCAGCAAATCATTATTTTATATTAAAAAGTAAGGCTGAGGCATCTTCGGCTTTAGCCTATTACAACCCGGTTACAGATCGCATTGAACGTGTAATGAAGGAGCCTGCATATGGCATTAAACCCCGCAATGCTGAACAGGCTTTTGCAATGCATGCAGTTATGAATCCCAACGTTTTGTTGGTAACGGTGCAAGGGGTAGCTGGTACAGGTAAAACGCTGATAGCACTTGCATCGGCCATGCAACAAAAAATGAACTACCGCCAAATTTATTTGGCCAGACCAATTGTGCCCCTAAGCAATAAAGACATTGGCTATTTGCCTGGTGATATTAAATCAAAGATCAATCCTTACATGGAGCC
This sequence comes from Bacteroidota bacterium, assembly GCA_043748115.1. Taxonomy (GTDB): domain Bacteria; phylum Bacteroidota; class Bacteroidia; order AKYH767-A; family OLB10; genus OLB10. The sequence goes on from JAYTNW010000430.1 coordinate 2,840, forward strand.
GCTTTGGGATAACTTGAAATATATACAAAGTCAGTACCGTGAAACTGATAAGGAATATCAAAAGATAACGGACATGGTGGACAATGAGAAGCTACACATTACACCGCTTGCTTACATACGTGGTAGGAGCCTAAGCAACATTTGTTTTATTATTGATGAAGCGCAAAACCTAACTCCGCATGAAGTTAAAACCATTATTACCCGTGCTGGTGAAGGAACTAAAATAATTTTTACAGGCGATGTGTTTCAAATAGATACGCCATACCTTGACTCGCACAGTAATGGTTTGTCAAATATTATTGAAAAGATGAAAGACAATCACCTTTACGCCCATGTTACCCTAGAGAAAGGGGAGAGGAGTGAACTGGCTAACCTTGCTGGAAATCTTTTATAAACGAAAATCACTATTGGTTTAAGGGCTTTTACCATTTATGGTGAAAGCCTTTCTATTTTCCATTGGTTTTGTTGGAGTTGATAGCAAATGCGATCGTGCAGACGGCTGGAGCGTCCCTGCCAAAATTCGAAGTAATCAGGCTTTAAAATATACCCTCCCCAATGGGAAGGGCGAGGCACAATTTGCCCTAAAGTTGATGAAAGGGCTTTTACTTTTTCTTCCAAAACATCTCTTGAGTTTATTACGGTACTTTGTGCTGATGCTACTGCGCCTATACGGCTCTCCAAAGGCCGGGAGTTAAAATAATCATCAGACATTTGAACAGGTGTTTTTATGACGGTGCCTTCAATCCGGATTTGCTTTTCTAAGGATGGCCAAAAAAAATTGAGTGCCGCAAAAGGATTGGAATTTAAATCCATTCCTTTTTTGCTTTCGTAATTAGTATAGAAAACAAATCCTTGTGGAGAATGGTCGCGAAGCAATACAATGCGTGATGATGGTCTGTTGTGACTGCTCACTGTAGAGAGGGTCATGGCATTAGGTTCAATGTAATTTTGCGACAGCGCAAACGACATCCATCCTTCAAATTGTGTAAATGGATCAACAGATACACTATTAAGATCCAGTGTGCCGGTGGAATAATCAATGCGGGACGAATGAATATGCTGGTGAGAGGTTGATGACATATGCAGTAAGGCTAATATTTTAACGATGTAAGATTTGGGTAAATTTCATCGTAAATTTAGCATAAAAGTATAGAAAATCGTTTTTACTCACATTCCCCTTATGGCAATGGCATGTTTTTAGTATTTAGTGTTTAGATGTAATTAAAATTGAAAACACGCATAACTTTTAAAAGCAATATCGTTATAACTAAAAGTAACAGGGCTAACGCTCCCACTAAAAATCAAGGATTATGAAAGAATTATCCATTCATGCATCAGCAGGTTCACTATTAATATCTGAGCCTTTACAAGCTGACTCATTTTTTAAAAGATCAGTGGTTTTGGTGAGTGAGCATGACACTAAAGGAACCCTGGGATTTATCTTAAACAAATTAACAGACCTTAGTCTTAACGAAGCTGTAGAAGATTTTCCTGTGTTTAATGCGCCCTTATATTTTGGAGGCCCTGTAGATACCAGTACACTTTTTTACATTCACACCGTTGGGCATTTATTAGAAGGCTCGAAAGAAATAATTAAAGGCGTGTATTGGGGTGGTGATTATGAGCGGCTTAAATCTTTAGTGGATACCAAACAGATCAAACCTGGACAAATTCGTTTTTATGCCGGTTATTCTGGTTGGGAGCCTGATCAGTTGGAAGATGAGATTAGTCACCAAGCTTGGATGTTAGGCAATGCCAACAGGGAATTTACTTTTTACCCCACACCTGAAGTGTTGTGGAGCCAGGTGCTCAGAAGCATGAAAAATAAATACTCATTATTGGCTAATTTCCCAGAAGACCCTACCCAAAATTAAAATCGTAAAAAAGCTTACGCCAGTCTTCCATCTTTTATGGTAATTTTTCTATCGGCCATTTCTGCCAATTCCTCATTGTGGGTAACAATTAAAATGGTGGAATTAAATCTCCTTCTCAAATCAAAAAACAGATGATGCAGCTCTGTTGCATTTTGTGAGTCTAAATTGCCTGATGGCTCATCTGCCAAAATTACTGATGGGTTATTCATGAGGGCACGCGCAACAGCTACTCTCTGCTGCTCACCTCCCGAAAGTTGCGATGGTTTGTGGTGTAAACGGTGGTCTAATTTTAAAATACCCAAAAGCTCAGCAGCACGCCCTTCTGCTTCTGTTTTGCTCCTCCCACCAATCAGGGCAGGGATTAGTACGTTTTCAAGAGATGTAAATTCAGGTAAGAGGTGATGGAACTGAAAAATAAAGCCAATGTTTTTGTTCCTGAAATCAGCCATTTTGCCGGGTGACAGTTTATGCAATTCCTGTTTGTTAAAAAGTATCTGTCCCTGATCTGGTTTGTCAATAGCCCCAATAACATGCAGCAGTGTTGATTTACCTGCACCAGAAGGGCCTACAATGGCAATAACCTCAGCATCGTTTACCGTGAGATCAATACCTTTAAGCACTTC
>JAYTNW010000431.1:0-1861 GCA_043748115.1 Bacteroidota bacterium
TTTGAGGCTTTAAGAATTACTCCCATGGGCATGGAATCAACTGCCGGAAAACAGGAAATGGATGATGCAAAAGCACTTAAAAGCAACCGCAAAATGGAACGCGTGGCTTTAGGATATCATTCGTTAGAAAAGATGGCCCATGATAAAAGTTTTTTGCGTGAGAAAATGGCATTTTTCTGGAGCAATCACTTTGCCTGTAAAACAAATTTTTCTGATGTAGCCGTCAGATATATTAACACCATTCGTGAGCATGCACTGGGCACCTTTCCTGATTTGTTAAAAGCCATTAGCAAAGATGCTTGCATGATGAGTTTTTTAAACACCAAAAAAAACAAAAAACTTAAACCTAACGAAAATTTTGCGCGCGAGTTATTGGAGTTGTTTACACTAGGCCGTGGGCATTACACTGAAAAAGATGTAAAAGAAGCTGCTCGTGCTTTTACGGGCTGGGATTTTAACAAGCAATATGTATTTTATATAAACACTCCTTACCATGATAATGACATTAAAACATTTTTAAATGTAACCGGTAATTTATCTGGCGATGATGTGTTAGCGACCATTCTTCAACAAAAGCAATGTGCTTATTTTATTACACATAAAATTTACCGCTACTTTGTAAATGAAAATGCTGACGAAACAAGGATCAGAGCACTATCCGAAGTTTTTTTTGCATCAGGATACAATATAGAAAAACTGATGCGCACTATTTTTGAAGCAGATTGGTTTTACCAAGCTGAAAATATGGGAACAAAAATTAAATCACCCATGGATCTTTTAGGCGGCATCATGAAGCTTTTTGAAATAAAGATGCACGATCCCAGCCGCTTCCTCGCTTATATGCGCATGACGGGGCAGGAAATATTTCAACCTCCTAACGTGGCCGGATGGCCCTTGGGTAAAGGCTGGATAGACAACAGCCTGTTAATGGTGCGATTAAATTTACCGTTTTGGTTGTTTGAAAAAAAACATCCTGTCATTCAACCTACAGAAACCTACGATGCTCAGGATATTATGACAAACGAAAAAAGCAACAAAAACGCTTCTGCATTAATCACCTATGATTTAAAGTTTTTAAACCAACGGACAGCAAAAATGGAAACACAAGAAATGATTGGCTTTCTTAACCAATCACTCTTGGTAAAAAATTCCGGTAAAAGCCAGTCCTCCCTTGTTGCAAATCACCTTTACGGTACTGATAAGCTAAAAGCTGCAACACTACGTATTTTATCATTGCCAGAATATCAACTTTGTTAATCATGTCATATTCCAGAAGAAAATTTATTAGCCGCTCACTCCTCGCATCAGGAAGTTTAATGGTGCCTGAGTTTTTACAGGCGTTGAACAGGCCTTCGGTTTCTCCATTTGGAAATAACGACAGAAAATTAGTGATTGTACAACTTTCTGGTGGCAATGACGGACTCAATACGATTGTACCTTTCCGAAACGATATCTATCATTCATCTCGACCAATTATAGGGTTAAAAAAAGAGCAAATTATAGGCCTTACGGATGACATTGCATTAAACAAGGCGGTGGCTCCACTAAAAAAACTTTACGATGACGGGCTTTTAACCCTCATCAACAATGTAGGGTATCCCAACCCTGATTATTCGCATTTTAGGAGCATGGATATTTGGCAATCGGCCAGCGGTAGTGAAAACTTATATAGCACGGGCTGGGTAGGCCGTTATTTAGATGCCACTTGTAATGGTAGTTGCACTGCGCATACTGCTGTTGAGTTAGATGGTTTTCTGGGGCTGGCATTAAAAGGCGAACGAACAAATGGAATTGCCTCCCACGATCCGGAAAAACTACTTCGGACGTTGCGTGATCCGTTTCTTGAATCGGTAATGAAAAA
>JAYTNW010000432.1:0-2728 GCA_043748115.1 Bacteroidota bacterium
CTTCACAATGCCAATGCTGTGGTTAACGATAAAATGATTTTTGAAGATGCCGGCAAGATCATTCATGATGCTCTTGAAAAGGTTCATGCTGTTAATCCAGGCAAAACAAAAATTGCATCTGCCGGTTTTGAAATTGCATTGAAGAAATTGATGTAACATGAACTTTGATCCGCTAGGCCAGAAAATACTGGGCAACACCCTGGAAAATTACCTGTGGTTTGCCGGCATTGTTCTAGCGGGACTGGTTTTTAAAAATCTAATATCGAGGGCGGTTTCTTATCTCCTGTTTAATCTTCTTAAGAAACATTTTAAAACCATTGGGGTTCAAAAATTAGTTGACCTCGTTAATCGCCCTTTCTCTATCACCATATTTTTATTGTTTGTTTACACTGGCTGTAGCCATTTGCATTTTCCTGATGAGTGGCATTTGGCCTCCGAAAAAGAGTTTGGTGTGCGCATGACGCTGATGCGGATTTTTCAGATGACATTGGTTGTGTTTATAACCTGGACCATTACCCGAATTATTGATTATGCCGGGCTTGTTCTAAAGCAACGTTCACTGCAAACCGATTCTAAAATGGACGACCTTTTTATTCCATTCATGACCTCTGCCGTGAAAGCGCTTATAGTAATTTTTGGTTTCTTAGTTATTCTCGGCAATGTGCTTGATCTTAACGTTACCTCTATTGTTGCAGGTTTGGGTATAGGAGGGTTGGCTTTTGCCTTGGCTTCCAAAGATACGCTGGAAAATTTACTGGGGTCATTTCTTATTTTTTTAGACCGCCCTTTTGTGGTTGGTGATTTGGTAAGAGTAGGCCTGTTGCGCGGACATGTGGAAGAGGTGGGTTTTCGTTCCACCAAAATACGAACATTAGAAAAAACACTGATCATTGTTCCCAACAAAAAAATGATGGATGCCGAGTTAGAAAACCAAACAGAGCGCACTTTTTATAGGCACAAATTTGTAATCGGGTTGGTATATTCCACATCTTCTGCACAAATAAAAAAAATCATCACTGATCTACTTACTGCTTTGTCTGAACATAACTTAGTGCGCGAAGGCGCTTCTGTTAATTTTGTAAGTTTTGGAGCCAGTTCATTGGATTTGGATGTAACCTATTTTGTGATGTCACGCGATGCTGATGTGTTTGAAAAAGTAAAAGAAGAGATTAATTTTAAGATCATGGATATTGTGTCGGCCAATGGCAGTGCTTTTGCGTTTCCATCAACTACTGTTTATTTGGAAAGAGAGCGCTAAAAATCTCGTATCACCCCTGTTTACTCCTGCCTCTTTTTGCCATTCGAATTATTTTAACTTTACCTCACCACCAACGGCTGTTTTTGTAACAAAAGGTTTCTGTGTTAACTTTTACTGCGTAAATTCCAGGTGGGAAAGGGGGGCTTTATTGTAAACCTATTGCCTATAAAGGTTTTATTCTAAAGCACAATGATGTGTATGGTTACATATTGCAAAAAAGTTGTGCTGTTTGCTGCTTTTGCCACTGCCGCACCGTCAAGTGATGCCTGTCACCAATAGGGGTTTGGGTATTGCCCAATACGTCACTCTGTGAAAAACCCCATATTTAATCCACCTATCATTGTTATTAAATCAATGCTAAAAATAGTAAATAATGAATGCTGTTGCTTTAGCAATTTTGTGATATGCAATTTATGTCCTCATATGACATAAGCCAAAATGCATTTTGGGAGTTTGGAAGACGCTGTTTCTTCCCACATTCCGGCTCTTAAGAAACTTGACCTATTTTAAGCGCATTACACACACCGTTTTTTATCAAAATAAAATAGCAGCTTAAAAAATAAGTACGCTTAAAAACCACCTGTTGCCTTTGAAAGAAATGATACAGCCAGTATTTAATTGATTTTTTGGTGAGGTGAGGTTATTTCACAACCTGAAGTTTCGGGGGTTTGCGATGGCGGTGAGTTTTAGCACTAAACTTCATTCGGTCCCGATAGCTATCGGGAGAACTTTCACCTTGCTCCGCCTATGGCGGACTGCGAAGCACGGAAGCCCCGCTATCGGAAACCCCTTGTTAGCGGTAGGTTTACTTTTCGCTCGGAGTTCTGTCGTTAAGAGTTTTGCATAACATTTGATAAGAGGAACAAAACTTCTTACCTTTGTAGTCAGAGATGAAATTTTACGATAAATATCCACAACTAAAAGAAAAAGAATTCTTGGCACAAGTGCTGACGAGTACTGTCTTCTCAACGATGTCATTGGAAAACCAACAAGTGTCAATGCCGAAAGTTGAAGAGATTGTTTTGTCATTGTTGAAGGAACAAGAATTAAAAGGCGGTCATTTCTTTTCTAATCAAGGTCGTTAAGGGTTCAAAGGTTCCTTTGTCAGCCGACTTCATAGCATCAATGTAAATTTTTCTGCTGTCACCTTCTCGGTGATAAAGTTCAAGTGGTCTGTAACCAAACTTCAAAGCAACAAGGTTCATTAAAATTCGTGCTGTCCTGCCATTACCGTTGTTAAACGGATGAATACGAACAAACTCGTAGTGAGCAAAAATTAAAATTTCAAGATGCTCTTGTGTTGTCGTTGAGTTGTTGATTTTGAAATTCAAGTTGTCAATGAACTGATACATGAGTTGCAAAACTTGAGTCGGGTCAGGTGGTGTAAGTTGTCCAACTACAACTTGTGTTGTCCGCCACTTACCAGCCCAATCGTAAAGTTCAGAAAATGCAATGCTGTGAATTTCTAAA
>JAYTNW010000433.1:0-1930 GCA_043748115.1 Bacteroidota bacterium
CAAAAGCCCACGCCATTTCCTCTTAATAGCAAATGTTTAAAACGAGCCAAATTCTGAAAGTTGCCCGTGGCAATACGTACCTTTCTGCGGTACTCTTCCATTAAATCGTTCGACACATCTTCGTAAACAATAGCATTCACCTCGTTTATGCATGAATACCGCTGATCGAGCACGCACATGTTCACATAAAAATCGTCCACTAAAAAATTGGGCGGCACCGGTTTAAAAAGCGATTTTCTTACTGCATAGCAACCTCCAAAAGGCCCCATCATGCTTCCCCAAATAATGCCTTCGGCCTGTTTGGTAATCACCTCGGTTTGTATGTAGGTTTTTTCTTGGTGAGAAATACCTGCCTTGCGCATGCCTTTGTTTACCATGTTGCTGTCCACAAGGCCGATGCTTTTGTTTTTAAAATGCGCTATCAGTGCAAATAAAGCATCCTTTTCAAAAATTACATTGGCATCGGTAATCACCACTATTTCGCCCTTGCATTTTTCGATAAGTGAGTTTATGATACCCGGCTTTCCGGTACGTGCAGTAAACCGGTGTAACAAAAGGTTGGGGTGCTTGGCTGCGCATTTACCCACTATAGCATCGGTTTGATCGGTAGAATTGTCAGAGCCCACCAGCACCTCTAAGCGATGCATAGGGAAATCGCTTTCAAAAATAGAGGCTAATTTTTCTTCTATCACCTTTTCTTCGTTAAAGGCAGCCATCACTATAGTTACCAATGGCATTTCAGCTGCAGCATATTTTTCTTCATTGCCGGTTTTGGAGCCTTTAAGCAAACGCAGCCACACCGGAAAAAAAACATACGAGTGCAGCAACGCCACCAACGAAACCATAAAAACAACAACTAAAATAGCATACATATTAAACCTGCGGAGTTTTTAGAAATAGTGGTGCGAATTTCACAAATTAATGTGAATGTTTGTTTTTACCGCCAATCGGAAAGTGCATCATAGTACATTTGCAGCCTTTTAAAGCAATTACCATTACTACGCAACTCCATACTTTGTCACGCAACTGTTCGTTCACCTGTTTTATTATTCAAACCCTTTTGTGGTGGCTGCCACTCACCGGTGCTTCACAAGAACAGCGTGGCCCATTCGTTAAACACGACCTGTTTACCTTCGATCGCGAAAAGGTTTTCGATAACGGAATTTTTACCTACCGCTTAGCTGTTAATGCCGAAGAGATTATTGCCATTAACTCCTGCAACGCCCCTTATGTTTATTTTTATAACAGCCAAGGCGTTTTGGTGGACGAGGTAAAACTGCCCTACGAAGGTTGTTTACGCAACATGGACTTTGACGAGTTTGACAACCTGGTGATGATGGACAATGAGGAAACTAAACTTTTTAAATATGATAGGCGGAGTAAAAAAATTGAGATCATCCCTTACAACAAGCCTGAAGACTGGTACAACAGCCTTAATCATTTTTACCGCTTTTTTGAAATAGGATCCATCCCTACGTACTACAATAATCCCACCTACTACCAGGATTTCTATAAAACACGCTTTCACTATTCCTACAACCTCTGGCTCAATTACGAAGACGGATTTATTTACCAGTTCGCTTACAATTTCATTAAAAAGGTGGGTAACAGAAAAACTTATCTGGCACTTAAAAAAAGTGACCTCTGGTTCAGCGACCGTCTCAGCAACAAATGCAAACCCCTTTTAGTGAATCTAGAAAACGAAACTGCTGTTTATTTTGACCGTGCGCTCACTATATTCCACGAAGATTTTAAAACGGGAACCTTACAAACCTGGCCTTGTGCGGAAGGACATAGCGAAGCGGTACAATTGGATTACAGCACCAACATTAAACAAAAAAAAATATGGGGGGTAAGCACTTTTGACAAATCGAAAGTGACAATCTCTGTATGGGAAATAAAAAATTAATTTTGCTCCGTCAGCCATTTG
>JAYTNW010000434.1:0-11083 GCA_043748115.1 Bacteroidota bacterium
ATCTTGATGCTAAAATGCTCCAGGATGGCGTCCACAAATTCAAACGAAGTTTTATGGCCTTGCAAAGCAATAAAATCATTCACCTGGTCTTCGTGTACAATGCGTTTTATATAGGCTATGATAAAGCCCGGTAGAAATCGTGCTGCCGAGGGGTTTTTCTCCCTGATAATTTCTTTTACATCAATTACTTTTTTCTTCTCCTCTGCCATAAAATTTTATTGGTTCTCTCGTTGGTTGCTTGTAGCCTGTTGGAATGTGGGAACAAATTTTTTCACACCCTCTACCTAAGGTAAATTTAAATTTCTCTTGCCACAGCGCACAAAGGTAAACCGCAGCGAAAAATAAATAGGCTTGCTATGCAATAATCGCGGGTAAATATAAGTTTTCAACAAAAAGTGGGAATTTTTGGTAAAACATGGTAAAAGGTGGGAAAATTGTTTTTACATTTGTGCTTTGATTCCTTATTCACCTCTCTGATGATTAATCTTTTTGGCGTACACGAATGCAGTGCAGATGCGAAAGGCCGCATCCTGTTGCCGTTGCCATTTAAGAAGCAACTCAATGAAGTGTTGAACAATGGCTTCATTATTAAGCCTAGCATTTTTACTAAATCTTTAGAGTTGTTTCCAATCAAGTCATGGCATGACCTCTCAGGAGAAGTGAATAAACTCAATCGTTTTGTGAGGGAAAACATGGATTTTATCCGCATGTTCAACTACGGTGTAAAAAATGTAGAGCTGGATAGCAATGCACGTTTTCTTATCATGAAAGATTTGCTGGATCATGCAGGCATTAAAAAAGATGTGGTGATGGCAGGTGCTTATGACAGAATTGAGATTTGGGATAAGAAGGCTTATCAAAAAGCAATTAAAGACGGACGTGAGGGCTTTGAAGCTTTAACGGAACGTGTTATGGGAAATATAAATGCGGCTTCGTCCAGTGAACCACCAAAAAACAACGGACGGAACCATGTCAATTAATGCCTACCATGTGCCTGTTATGCTGGCGCAATGCATGGATGGCCTTAAGATAAAACCTGACGGAATTTATGTTGACGTAACGTATGGGGGCGGGGGGCATTCGCAGGCAATTGCTGCACAACTTACAACCGGACGCTTAATTGCATTTGACAGAGATGCTGATGCAATAAATAACAGATCAACCACCAATCATCAACTGACAGTGATACACAGCAGTTTTTCCAACCTTGCCACACAACTTCAAATGCTAAATGTTTTAGCGGTTGACGGCCTTCTTGCTGATTTGGGTGTATCGTCACATCAATTTGATGAAGCATCGCGGGGCTTTTCATTTCGGTTTAATAGTCAACTGGACATGCGGATGGATCATCGCGATGCGGTAACTGCTGCTAACATTTTAAATAACTGGACAGAAGAAAAGTTATGGAAAATGTTTTCTGCCTATGGAGAGTTGCATAATTCTAAAACGCTGGCAAAAGTTATTGTAACGGCAAGGCAAAAGGCAAACATTGCAACTACTTACGATTTAAAAACCTGTGTACAAAAGTTGGTTCCGCCAAAAGAAGAGGCACGCTTTTATGCGCAACTTTTTCAGGCATTGCGCATTGCTGTAAATGAAGAAATGCAAGAGCTGGAATCACTTCTCGCGCAAGTGTCATCTGTGGTAAAGCCAGGTGGAAGGTTGTGTGTTATGAGCTATCATTCGTTGGAAGATAGAATGGTAAAAAATTTTATTGCCTCAGGAAATACAAGTGGCGATTTGCATAAAGATTTATATGGCAACATTACCTCTCAAACTTTTAAAGCCCTTAACAAAAAACCAATAGAGCCCAATGAGGAGGAGCTAAAGTCAAACCCGCGATCACGCAGTGCACGGTTGCGCATCGCAGAAAAAATATAATCATGAACACGCTAAAAGAAAAAGTAAAGAAAAAATCTTCGACAGAAGGGGGTAAAAGTATGGAAGCCGCCCGCAAATACTTAGGCATGGTCAACATTATTGGAAAGGTGGACAAGCAAATGATGTTTCGCATTATGCCTTTCATCTTCTTTCTCATGGGATTAAGTCTGGTATATATTGCCAACAGTTATGTGGCCGAACGTACCATTCGTGATATAGATAAAACCTCGAAGGATATTAAAGAATTACGTTCTGAATACATTTCTGTAAAATCGGAGCTGATGTTTAAAAGCCGCCAGTCGCAGGTAGCAAAAGAAGTGTTGCCGCTGGGAGTGAAACACCTTACGGTTCCTCCAAAAAAAATTGTTCTTAAATCAAATCCCGAAAACTAACCATGGCAGATATAAAAAAAGATTTTCTCTGGCGTGTATATCTGGTATACGCGGGATTGTGCTTGTTTGCTTTAGCAATTATTGTTCGCATTGGACAAATACAATTTGCCGAAGGGGATTATTGGAAAGGTAAAGCCGACAGCTTAACCGTACAATATAAAAGCATTGAACCTTCAAGAGGTAATATTTACAGTGCCGATGGAAGTCTTTTGGCCACCTCACTTCCATTTTATGATTTGCGCATGGACATGAAAGCAGATGGAATTAGTAAAGAGCTATTTAATGATAAAATAGATTCTCTTGCATTCTGCCTTTCAAATTTATTTAAAGATAAATCAAAGGAGGAATATAAACGCGATCTTAAGCAAGGCAGGCGTGACGGTGAACGTTATTTTCTTTTGCAACGAAACGTGTCTTACACCGATCTTAAAAAAGCAAAAAAGTTTCCCATTTTTAACAAAGGCCGTTACAAGGGAGGGCTAATCGTGGAGCAGAAAAACCTTCGTCAGAAGCCGTTTAAAGAACTTGCATCACGTACCATAGGTTTTAAAATTGGCAGCGTAAATCCGGTTGGCCTCGAAGGTTCTTTTGATGCTACTTTAAAAGGCGAGAGTGGGAAACGCCTTATGCAAAAAATTTCTGGCAATATCTGGAAGCCGCTTAACAACGAAGATGAGATAGAAGCAAAAGACGGTAACGACATCTACACCACCATTGACCTCAATATACAAGATGTTGCACAGCAATCTTTGTATGCGCAGCTAGTAAAAAATAATGCTGACGCAGGATGTGTGATTTTGATGGAAGTAGCTACCGGAGAAATTAAAGCAATCGCTAATTTAAAACGAGCTGACTCTGGATACTATCGCGAAGATTACAATTACGCAGTAGGTTATGCCACCGAGCCAGGTTCTACTTTTAAACTGGCAAGCATGATGGCGGGAATTGAAGATGGATACATTGACCTTGAAGATACGCTGGATGCCACAGGTGGTCGTACAAGTTACACCTCGGGCGTTATTATGCGTGACTCGCATGAGGGGTTAAATAAAACAACTGCTAAACATGCCTTTGAAGTTTCTTCTAATGTGGGTATCTCTAAACTCGTTCAAAAGTATTACAGAAAAAACCCACAAGCTTTCGTGGACAGACTACGTAAAATGCATTTTGGCGAAAAACTTAGTTTGCAGATTGAAGGCGAAGGAGATCCTTACATAAAAAATACTTCCGACAAAAGCTGGAGTAAAATATCGTTGCCTTACATGTCCATTGGTTACGAAACCAAGGTTACCCCATTGCACACCCTTACTTTTTACAACGCTGTTGCCAACAACGGCAAAATGGTTCAACCTTATTTTGTAAAAGAAGTGAGATACCGTGGGCAAACGCTAAAAACTTTTTCTCCTCATGTAATTGCTGATTCCATTTGCTCGCCACGTACCATTGCTAAAGCAAAAGAACTGTTGGAAGGGGTTGTGGAAAACGGAACGGGTAGCAAACTAAAAACATGCCCTTATAAAGTGGCAGGTAAAACTGGTACTGCGCAAATGGCCAGTGGCAGCGATGGGTATAAATCGGGGAAGGTTCGTTACCAAGCTTCTTTCTGCGGATATTTTCCTGCAGATAAGCCTGCCTATTCCTGTATTGTGGTGGTGTATAACCCATCGGTGGCAGGATATTATGGTGGTGAAGTGGCCATGCCTGTGTTTAAAGATATAGCTGATAAAGTTTTTGCTACCAACTTGGACATGCATAAAATTGTTGAACCGCAATTAGCCAATATTCCCACTGTTAAACCAGGACTTGCTAAACCAACGGTAAAGGCATTGGCGAACTTAAATGTTCCTGCCAAAACCATAGGCGAACCCGGACGATGGGCCTCAGTAGAAAAACGTGAAGCCACGGAAACGCTGAAGCCTATGAACATTAAAGAAGGAGTAGTGCCAAATGTAACCGGCATGGGCCTGCGCGATGCTTTATATCTTTTAGAAACGTATGGATTGCAGGTGAAAGTAATCGGACGTGGAGCAGTGGCTAAACAGTCGTTGCCTGCTGGTAGTAAAATCAATAAAGGACAATTAATAACCATTGAACTGGGCTGATGCGATTACTTAAAGAGATACTCTACAAGGCGGGAATTGAAGAAGTAATTGGAAACACCAATGCATCTGTAAATGGCATCACCATTAACTCCATGGAGGTTAAAGCCAGCGAAATGTATGTGGCTTTGCGTGGTACAAGAGCTGATGGTCATTCTTTTATTCAGCAGGCCATTGATAAAGGCGCTACCGCAATTTTGTGTGAGCAATTGCCTGATGTTATTCAATCAGGAATAAATTATGTGAGGGTAAAAAATACCCACATTGCACTGGCAGAGGTTTGTGCTAATTTTTTCAACCAGCCATCCACAAAATTAAAATTGGTGGGCATCACCGGAACCAATGGAAAAACAACTTCAGCTACCTTGCTGTATCGCTTATTTACCCAATTAGGATATAAAACAGGGTTGATTTCTACCGTTGAGAATCGCATTTGTGAAAAAATCATTCCTTCCACGCACACCACTCCTGATCCTATTCAACTCAATAAGCTGCTAACGCAAATGGTTTTTGAAGAGTGTGAATATTGCTTTATGGAAGTGAGTTCACATGCCGTTGTGCAACATCGCATCACAGGGTTAACTTATGCTGGTGGAGTTTTTACCAATATTACGCATGATCATCTTGATTATCACAAAACTTTTGATGAGTATATAAAAGCTAAAAAAGGTTTTTTTGACCTGTTGCCTCAAACCGCTTTTGCAATGGTAAACGCAGACGACAGAAACGGAACGGTGATGTTGCAAAATACACGTGCTGAGAAAAAAACTTACAGCCTCCACACCATGAGCGACTACCGCTGCCGCATTATCGAAAATAATTTTGGTGGCCTGTTGCTAATGATTGATAACATGGAAGTGGTGTGCAAACTAATAGGAAGTTTTAATGCATACAACCTATTATGTATTTATGGAACTGCAGTTTCACTGGGCATGGACAAGCAAAAGGTGCTAACAGTTTTGAGCACCCTCGACTCTGTTAGCGGGCGTTTTGAATATGTAAACTCTCCCAACAAAATAACCGGCATTGTTGATTATGCGCATACGCCTGATGCGTTAAAAAATGTACTCACCACCATTGGCGATATCAGAACAAGAAATGAGAAAGTGATTACCATAGTAGGCTGTGGCGGTAACCGCGACTCGGCAAAACGTCCAGTCATGGCGCAAATTGCTTGTGAGTATAGCGATAAAGTTATTCTCACTTCTGACAACCCTCGCAACGAAGATCCTCAATTGATTATTGAACAAATGCGTGCCGGTGTACAAGCGCATCAGGCTGCAAAAGTTTTAGCAATTACCGATAGAAAGGAAGCTATTAAAGTAGCCTGCAGCCTCGCACAACCGGGCGATATTATTCTGCTTGCAGGCAAAGGCCATGAAACTTACCAGGAGATAAAAGGAGTAAAGTATCCCTTTGATGATAAAGAAGTATTACAGGAATCTTTTAAAACACTTAATGCCTGATGTTATATTACCTCTTCGATTTTTTAGATAAAAATTATGACTTCCCAGGAGCCGGAGTATTTAAGTATATTTCTTTTCGCGCGGCTTTAGCGATCATACTCTCTCTTTTATTCTCATTTATTTTGGGAAAAAGAATTATTGCCTATCTCTTGAAAAGACAAGTAGGCGAAACCATTCGCGATTTAGGCTTAGAAGGACAAGCGCAGAAAAAAGGAACACCTACTATGGGAGGTTTGATCATTCTTTCGGCCATTCTTATCCCCACCCTCCTATTGGCGAAGTTGCAAAACGTTTACATCATTACCATGATTATTACTACCATTTGGCTAGGAGCCATTGGTTTTGTTGATGATTATATTAAGGTGTTTAAGAAAGATAAAAAAGGACTTGCTGGAAAATTTAAAGTAATGGGCCAAATTGGATTGGGGATTATCGTTGGTTCTATTTTTTATTTCAATGAACATGTTGTTGTTCGCGAAAAAGTAGAACAATCCTCTGTAACCCTCACCAACGAAACATCATTGGTTGAGCAGGTGCAATCGCAGGAAAATGTTTTATTCGGCAAGCAAAATGTAAAATCTACTTTAACCACAATTCCATTTTTTAAAAACAATGAGTTTGATTATGCATCGCTGCTAAAGTGGATGGGCGATGGATATCAATATTGGGCATGGCTAATTTTTATTCCGGTGGTAATTCTTATTGTTACTGCAGTTTCAAACGGAGCAAATATTACTGATGGCATTGATGGTTTAGCGGCAGGCACCTCAGGGATCATTGGTTTAACGTTGGCTGTATTTGCTTATGTGTCGGGAAACATGGTGTTTGCCAATTATCTAAACATTATGTACATCCCCAACACTGGTGAGCTCATGGTTTACATGGCCGCATTTATTGGTGCATGCGTTGGTTTTTTATGGTTCAATGCATATCCTGCACAGGTGTTTATGGGCGATACGGGTAGCCTTGCATTGGGTGGCATCATAGCAGTGTTTGCCATTGCAATTCGTAAGGAGCTAATGATACCGGTAATCTGTGGAATTTTTCTGATAGAAAATCTTTCTGTCATGATGCAGGTAAGTTATTTTAAATATACTAAAAGGAAATATGGTGAGGGAAGAAGAATATTTCTGATGTCGCCATTGCACCATCACTACCAGAAGCTTGGTTACAATGAGGCTAAAATAGTAACGCGCTTTTGGATTATAGGAATTATGTTGGCTGTTGTGAGCTTAGTAACATTAAAACTGAGATAAAAATAATGCAGGACAAGAAACGCATAGTCATACTGGGAGCTGCCGAAAGTGGGGTGGGAGCTGCCGTGCTTGCTAAAAAGCAAGGGTATGATGTTTTTGTTTCTGACTTGGCACGAATTAGCGAAGTATATAAGGCTGAGCTCGTTTCGCATGAAATAGCTTTTGAAGAAGGGAAACATTCAGAGGATCGCATATTGAATGCCACGCATGTTGTAAAAAGTCCGGGTATCCCTGATAAAGTGGATATCATAAAGAAAATAAAAGAAAAAAACATCCCTATAGTTTCTGAAATTGAATTTGCCTGCGCTTATACCAATGCAAAAACAATCTGCATTACAGGTACCAATGGAAAAACAACTACCACCTTACTCACCTATCACATCCTAAAAAAAGCAGGATTAAAAGTAGGGCTGGCAGGAAATGTGGGCAAAAGTTTTGCAAGACAGGTGGCGCTAGAAAATTTCGATTATTACGAGCTTGAGCTAAGCAGTTTTCAGTTGGACAATATGTATTCGTTTAGGGCCAACATAGCCATTGTGCTAAACATTACACCCGATCATTTAGACCGTTACGAGTACTCGTTGCAAAAGTATGTGGATGCCAAGTTCCGCATACTTCAGAATCAAACAGCAGAGGATTCATTTATTTATTGTGCCGATGATGATTACGTCAAAGCTGAAGTGCTTAAACGAAACCCCATTGCACAATGGTTTCCGTTTTCCATTCATAAAACAGATGGAATGAACGGATTTATACAAGAAAATACCATCAACCTTAATATTAAAAACAACTTATTTACTATGTCAATATTCGAACTGGCCTTGCAAGGCAAACACAACCTCTACAACAGTATGGCTGCCGGCATCGCTGCCCGCTTGCTCGACATCCGCAAAGAAACTGTGCGCGATAGTTTTGCTGATTTTAAAAATGCAGAACATCGCCTGGAGTTTGTAAACACCGTTCACGGTATGGATTTTATCAATGACTCTAAAGCCACTAACGTGAACAGCACTTGGTTTGCATTGGAGAGTATGCAAAAGCCGGTGGTTTGGATTGTTGGTGGAGTTGATAAAGGGAATGATTACGAAATGCTGCGCGACCTGGTGAAAGAAAAAGTGAAAGCCATTGTTTGCCTCGGTACCGATAATAAAAAGATTCACGATGCCTTTAAAGACCTTGTTTCTGATATTACTGATGCAGGATCAGCTGATGAAGCCGTGCAGCTGTCTTACCGTAAAGGTAAAAAAGGCGATGTGGTTTTATTATCGCCATGCTGTGCAAGCTTTGATTTGTTTAAGAATTACGAAGATCGCGGACGACAGTTTAAAATGGCCGTGAAAGCGTTATAATAAAGTTTGAACTTTAAAACTTAACAGCAAACTTTAAATAATTTCTCACATGAATTGGATAGAAACATATTTTAAAGGCGACCGGATGATATGGTTGGTGGTAATTTTCCTTTCCATATTTTCCATCCTGGCAGTTTACAGCTCCACAGGAACACTGGCGTATAAATACCAATCAGGCAACACAGAGTATTACCTTTTTAAACATGGCATTATCATGTTGCTGGGTTTTGGAATCATGTATGCAACGCATCTTGTAAAATATACTTTTTATGCACGTATTTCAAAAATGGCCATCATTATTGCAGCGCCACTTTTGCTGCTTACCTTGGTTACTGGAACCAATTTAAACGAAGCGTCACGTTGGCTTACTTTACCCATTGTCAATCTCTCCTTTCAAACTTCTGATCTTGCAAAAATTGCTTTACTGTTGTTTGTAGCTCGGTCGCTATCTAAAAAGCAGGATAATATAAAAGATTTTAAATCAGCTTTTATTCCTGTCATCGTTCCTGTTTGTCTGATTTGCGGGCTTATTTTACCGGCCAATTTTTCTACTTCGGCAGTTTTGTTTGCTACGTGTTTGGTGCTTATGTTTTTCGGACGCATAAACGTTAAATACATAGCGGCACTTATTGGTATTGGTGTTGCAGGATTGGCATTCTTTATTTTAATAGCATCAGTTGCAGGATACAACGGCCGTATAGGCACCTGGCAAAAAAGGATAGAGAATTTTAAGAGCGGTGAAGACAATGGTAACTACCAAACCCAACAAGCAAAAATTGCTATTGCACAAGGCGGTGTTTTTGGTAAGGGGCCGGGTAACAGTACCCAAAGAAATTTTCTTCCTCACCCTTACTCCGATTTTATTTTTGCCATCATCATTGAAGAGTATGGTTTAATAGGAGGTATGTTGGTGGTGCTATTGTATGTGCTGTTATTTTATCGAGCTGTCGTCATTGTTAAGCAAAGTCCGCGTGCCTTTGCCACCTTACTGGCAGTGGGGTGTGCTTTTAGTTTGGTGTTTCAGGCTATGATCAACATGGCCGTTGCCGTTAATTTGTTTCCGGTAACGGGGCAGCCATTGCCGATGTTAAGCATGGGAGGAACCTCAATATGGTTTACAAGCATTGCCATCGGAATTATTTTAAGTGTAAGTCGTGATATTGAACAAGAGCAAGAAGGAGGGGCATTAGCACATGCCGCAGCATGATTTAAGAGTTGTTATTAGTGGTGGAGGTACGGGAGGCCATATTTTTCCTGCGCTGGCTATTGCAGGTGCCATAAAAAAATTACAGCCAACTGCAGAGTTTTTGTTTGTGGGCGCAAAGGGTAAAATGGAAATGGAAAAAGTTCCTGCTGCCGGTTATAAAATTGAAGGCCTTTGGATCAGCGGTATAAAGCGAGAGCTGTCCATGGATAATTTATCTTTTCCATTTAAGGTGTTGTCAAGTGTAAGCAAAGCGCTAAAAATTATTAAAACATTTAAGCCAGATGTGGCAGTAGGTGTGGGAGGCTATGCCAGTGGGCCGTTGTTGTTTGCCGCTTCTCTAAAAAATATTCCTTGCCTCATTCAAGAACAAAATTCTTATCCCGGCATTACCAACAAAATTTTAGCAAAAAGGGTGAGTAAGATATGCGTGGCCTATGAAGGCATGGAAAAATATTTTCCTGCTGAAAAAATAATCCTCACCGGAAATCCCGTTCGCGAAAGCGTGTTGCACATTGAAGGTAAACGTGGTGATGCATTATCATTTTTTAATCTTGATCCATCTAAAAAAACAATTTTAGTGGTGGGTGGCAGCCAAGGTGCACGATCAATAAACAACAGCATTAAAGCCGGGTTAGAAAAAATAAAGGAGGCAAATGTTCAGGTGGTATGGCAAACTGGCAAATTTTTTTACGAGGAAGCAATCCGCTCGGTAGAAGAAATGAAGGCGACTGGTGTAAGGGTTTTTGACTTTATCAGTAACATGGATCTTGCTTATGCTGCTGCTGATCTTGTGGTATCACGTGCCGGAGCAAGCACCGTATCAGAAATTACCTTGGTGGGTAAACCGTGTATCATGGTTCCTCTGCCAACGGCTGCAGAAGATCATCAAACCAAAAACATAAAGTCGCTGGTTCAAAAGGAAGCCGCTGTGATGGTTAAGGATAATGAAGCAATGCAATTTTTGGTAAATACCGCCATCAATTATGTAAACGATGCGAAAATGTTGAAGGCACTATCAGAAAATGTTAGCAAGCAAGCGTTAAAAAATAGCGCAGAAAGAATAGCGCAGGAGGTGATTGATTTAGTTAAAAAGTAAAACGATTTTAACGCAGCACCATTGTGGCTTTGTGTTTAAAATAAAACAATAGCATTGAAAGAGTATAACCAAATATATTTTGTAGGCATAGGCGGAATTGGCATGAGTGCTGTGGCGCGCTATTTTAATACCATGGGTATAAGAATTGCCGGTTACGATAAAACTTCAACCCCGCTTACCGATGATCTTTTGAAAGAAGGGATGCTCATACACTTTGAAGACGATGTAAAACATATCCCCGCTGATTTTAAAAACGATGCTTTAAAAGATAAAACACTTGTTGTTTACACGCCTGCCATACCAAAGGATCACAGCGAATACAACTATTTTTTAAATA
>JAYTNW010000435.1:0-2687 GCA_043748115.1 Bacteroidota bacterium
CATAGCCTTTTATGTTGATGTGTAGTAACTACAACATTCGGCTTTTTCCCTGACCCTCAAAAGTCAGGGATTATTTTTTTTTCTTGGACAAGTGTGAAAGTTTTTATTATTTTTAACCACCTTCAACAAGCAAAATGGATAAGCACATAATTTATACCACCTCCTTTGCAAGGGTGTATCCACATGATGTGGCAAAAGCAGAAAAAAATGGTCGCACCAAAGAGGAGCTTGATACCATCATTTGCTGGTTGACAGGATATGGTACACGTACATTACAGCAGCAAATAGACAACAAAACTGATTTTGAAATTTTTTTTTCGAAAGCACCTCAGCTCAACATCCATGTTTCAAAAATAAAAGGGGTCATCTGCGGGTATCGTGTGGAAGACATTGAAGATAATCTCATGCAGAAAAATCCGCTACTTAGATTATTAGTGGACGAGTTGGCAAAGGGCAGGCCTATGGAAAAAATTTTGAGATCATGATAAAAAATAAAATAGCCTAGAAAATGAAACAACAGATATTAACGTTATTGGTTATCGTTTACTTCTTTTGTTTTTGCAGCGGCTGCGCACCAGAATATCGTAAGTTGAATTCGAGTGGTTACAGGAAAGTTCAAGCCAAAGATTATGAAGGAGCGTTTAAAGATTTTGATGCTTCCATCAAGTCAAACAATACGTACTGGCTTGCGTATTTAAACCGTGGCGCAAGCTACGCTCGTGAAGGCAATTGCAAAAAAGCGGTTGACGATTTTTACACCAGCATAAGCCTGCACCCTAAAAATCCACTTGCATTTGATAACCTCGGGCTTTGTAAAATGGAATTGGGCGATAGCATTGGAGCTTGCTCTGCTTTTACTCAGGCTGTTAAACTTGACAAAAATTTTGATATAGCCTTTACGCATTTGGGTATGCTGTTGGCCCGCATGGATTCTTGTTTGAGCGCAGTATATTATTTAGAGGTCGCCTTGCAAAAAAAAGCCTTTGACCAATGTCATGATGAAAAAGAGGTTTTGCGATTAAGGAAAAAATGCTCCCAATGAAAAAAGGTGAAGCTTGCTGCGAGAGCAACAAGGTTGCTTTTTAACAAATGTACTTCCTATATTCGTTCCAAAATGTTTTGCTTGGGTTAAGTTTTCGAACAAAGAGCATTAAATTTCAGGTTTATCTAGTATCACTTTAAATGTCATGAAAAAAAATTTGTGGGTCATAGTTTGTTTGCAGCTATTAACAGGGATTTGCAATGCCTCGCATTTACTCCCTGGATTTAATAAAGAGGAGTACCTGGAGCTAATGAAACTGTGTGCCCGCCATGCAGATACTTCTTACTCTAACTACATACCTCCACCTCAAAAATTTAAACCAGTTTATCGTTCACCCGAAGTGGGTTTGCTTAACCGATGGGACCTTTGGGTAAGTGATGATTCCATGGCTGTGATCAGCATCAGGGGAACGGTGGCCAGTAAACAAAGTTGGCTTGAAAATTTTTACGCAGCCATGATTCCTGCTAAGGGAGAATTGATTTTGTCAGAGAAAGATACGTTCCGTTATCAAGTGGCATCACACCCTAATGCTGCCGTGCATGTGGGATGGATGCTTGCCTGTGGCTACATGGCAAACGATATGAAGCAAAAGTTAGACTCTTGTTACCGTTTAGGAATAAAAAATGTATTTATTATGGGGCACAGCCAAGGAGGAGCTATCGCTTTTTTGTTAACGGCATACTTACGCCATCAGCAAATGGAAAATAAAATTGCGGGCGATGTGCAGTTTAAAACCTATTGCAGTGCAGCTCCAAAACCAGGAAACTTATTTTTTGCCTATGATTATGAGGAGATCACTAAAGGTGGTTGGGCTTTTAACGTGGTTAATAGCGCTGATTGGGTTCCTGAGGTTCCCATCACCATTCAAATGGCATCTGATTTTAACAAAACCAATCCTTTTGTTAATGCAAAAAAAGCAATTCGCAAATCCAAGTTTCCGGCTGATGTGGTGATCATGTATGTTTACAATCGCTTGTATAAATCACCAAAACGTGCAGTGCGTAAGTACCAAAAATATTTAGGACGTGTTACTTCAAAATTGGTGAAGAAGGATTTGCCCTCTTACCAAACACCAGCTTTTTTTAACAGCTCCTATTACGTCCGCACCGGTACCACCATTGTACTGTATGCCGATGCCGACTATTACAAACTTTTTCCCGACAACGAAACAAATATTTTTGTGCATCATTTTTTTGAACCTTACTTATACCTGACTCAAAAAAATTTTAAGAATTAGCAGTAAATGTAATCACCGGTATAAATTATTCTTCATGCTATTAAGTTTTTCTTTTACGGCATTTGCGTGCAAGAGGTGGTCGTTCAATAGCAATAGTTTTTCGGTTGTCCATGAGATCATGTCCACTTCTTTGCTTTCCTGTGCACCCTTCTGAAAAAGGGTGATAGCACCTTCATGTTTTTTTACCACCATTTGTACATATTCAAGGTCAAACTCCATTTGTTTTTTATTGGCTAAATTTCTGTATGCCTCATTATCTTCCGGTAAATCCGCTGTGGGAATAGAAACATTTTTAAGCATGGCCATGTGCTTCACTTCTTCCATCATTGTAATGTGATAATCTTCCATCATCTTAGCCAGATATTTTGCATCGTTGGTAGCAGCTTTGCTTTGTGCCAGTTTTGCCAG
>JAYTNW010000436.1:0-2535 GCA_043748115.1 Bacteroidota bacterium
GTTGTGGTGGGACTGCTGCAGCGGTGCTGGAGGAAAATCGCTGGCACTGTTGGATAGCTTTCCCAATCTTAAATTGAAGCTTACAGATGTGCGAAAAAATATATTGCAAAATGCGAGGGAAAGATTTGAAAAGGCGGGATTAAAAAATGCATCTTTTCATGAAATGGATGTAACGACTGACCAATTTGAAGAAAATTACTTTGACGGCATCCTCGCAGATGTGCCTTGCACTGGCTCAGGAACATGGGCGCGCACTCCTGAAAGTGTTTGGAACTTTAAACCTGAATCCATCAGTGAATATGCTGGTCTGCAGAAAAAAATATTAAACAACATTGTTCCAACGCTAAAACCCAATGGGCTTTTATTGTTTATAACCTGCTCGGTTTTTAAAGAGGAAAATGAAAACAATGTAACATACCTTACCTCGCATTTTAATTTAGAGGTGGTAAATCAGAAACTTATTTTAGGCCAACAGCATAGGGCCGACAACCTGTTTGCCTGTTTGTTGAAGAAATGATAAGGTTTTTCGTGCAAATCTTCCACACTTATTCCTGTCATTCCATCAACTGTTAAAGGGAGGTAATATTTAACATTTAACAATCTGATGCAAAGGATACTTTTAGTAAATTTGCTCTCCTTTAAAAATTACATTCGTTTTTATGAAAAAATTATTACTCGTTTTATTCCTGTTTATTGCAGGCGTAAATCAAAGCCATGCTCAAAACTTTAACTTAACCCTCTTAGGAAACAGAATTTATCCGGGTGATGCGCTTTCTAATATAGGCGGATGGGTTGCCCCCAATGGTATTGAATATGCCTTGGTAGGGACAGAAGCCGGATTGTCCATTGTTGATGTTAGCACTCCTTCTAATCCGGTAGAGGTGCAATTGGTATCTGGACCACGCTCTATTTGGAGAGAAGTTAAAACTTATTTAAACTATGCCTATGTAACCACTGAAGGTGGTAATGGTTTACAAATTATTGATCTATCGCAATTGCCTAGTGCTGCTCCAGCTATTTTGTGGACCGGTAATAATGCTATTGCAGGTCAGTTAGATAATATTCATTCCCTTCACATTGAAGACGGATATCTTTATCTGCACGGAGCTTCTAACATCAGCAACGGAGCCACCCTTATTTGCGATATTGCCACCAACCCACTTTCACCCGATTATTTAGGCGTTACACCCGGACAATATGTGCATGATGGATTTGCCAAAGGCAACAGATACTACGGATGCCACATCTACAATGGCGATTTTACTATCTATGATATTACCAATAAATCAAACCCGGTAACGTTAGGCATTCAAACAACGCCTACTGCATTTACACACAATTGTTGGACAGACTCAAGTGGTGATTACCTCTTCACCACCGATGAAAACTCTGGGTCATTTTTAGCCAGCTACGATGTAAGCAACCCTGCCAACATCACTGAATTGGACAGAATTCAAATCACCCCTGGCTCTGGTTCCATAGTACACAATACGCACGTGGTACAAAAATCAGGTGGCGAGTTTGCTGTTTCTTCTTGGTACAAAGATGGAGTTGTTATAACAGATGTAACGCGTCCTCAAAACATGGTAAATGTAGGATGGTATGATACCTACACTCAAGGAAGCGGTGATGGTTTTAATGGTGACTGGGGTGTTTATCCTTTTTTACCATCGGGTAATCTCCTTATCTCTGATATTGACAACGGATTTATGATACTCGCTCCATCTTATGTGAGAGCATGTTACCTTGAAGGAGTGGTTACGGATAGCACAACAGGTATCCCTTTAACAAACGCAACCGTTCAACTGGTAGGTACTGGCATTTCAAAAATTACTCCCATCAGCGGATTATATAAAACAGGTTTTCACACAGCTGGTTTATATGATGTTATTGTTTCGCGCCCCGGTTACATGACCAAAACCATCAACGGTGTTGCATTAACTAATAGTGTGGTAACCACTTTAGATGTGCAATTAATACCCTTGGGGCAAGCAGTAAGTCTTACTGGTACCGTTATTGAATTAGGCACAAATGCTCCTTTAGCCAATACCACTGTAACGTTTGCAAGCACCAACTTTGATTATATCGTTTCTACAGATGCTTCAGGAAACTTTACCGTTCCAGGTTTCTTTTTAGATAGTTATGATATAGTGGCCGGACATTGGGGTCACCGAACGCAATGTTTCAACACCATGATAACAGGATCATCTTCTCCGATTTCCATTATTTTGGCTAAAGGGTACTATGACGATTTTTCCTTAGATTTTGGCTGGTCTCATACCGCTTCGGCAAATGATTGGGAGCGTGCAATTCCTGTAGGAACAATCTCCAACCAAGGTCAAATAGCAAATCCTGATACAGATGTTCAAAACGACTGCCTTGGCTTAGCCTACGTTACTAATAATGGTGGTGGCGGTCCAGCCGATAATGACGTGGATCCTACAGATGGTGTTGTTACCTTAACTTCACCTTTCTTTGATGTTACTTCTTATGTTAACCCTCAGTTGCAATATTACCGTTGGTTTTTTGATGGAG
>JAYTNW010000437.1:0-2725 GCA_043748115.1 Bacteroidota bacterium
CACAAGCTCTTTCGGCATTATATAAACCGAAAAAACAAGAAGGATAAATAAGGAGATTTGCTTTTTCAAAATCAGCATGAAAGGCAAAGATAGTTAACGGCTATTTAACTGTGTTACCGATTAGTTAAAAAGGGTGGGGTTCAAAAAACAGGTTCGATCTAGACGAAAGGGGAGGGCAAACAGCCATTAGGGTAGAGGGTCTTTACTTTTATAAGATCCTGACAACTTTTAGACACAAAATGTGAAGGAAAATATTACTTTTACATCCTCAAAAAAAATTAAATGAAAAAACTAATACTATTTTGTGGAATGGCTTTGGCAAGTTACACCCATGTTGTGGCTCAGTCAGCATCCCACCGTTGCGGCTCCAATGAGTATAATGCTATGATGATGCAATTGGATCCTTCATTTGAAGCGGCACAGCGCAACATTGAAGCCTACACACAGTTACAAAATAACAACTTAGCTAACAATGTGCAGGTGGCTGTTACCATTCCGGTAGTAGTGCATGTTTTATATAACAATTCAATTGCCGGTAGCAATATTTCCGATGCAGTAATTAAAACACAGATAGATGTGTTAAACGAAGATTTTGCTGCTTACAACAGCGACATTGTAAAGGTTCCTCCTTTCTTTCGTAACTTAGTTGGAGATTCAGATATTAGATTTGAATTGGCAACACGTGATCCCAATGGTAATGTAACCAATGGTGTTACACGTACCCTTACAGCAAAAACTGCCTTTCAAACTACGTTAAATGATGCTAAATATGCCACCACCGGTGGACATGACATTTGGAACCGTAATCAATACTTAAACCTTTGGGTAGTGCCTGAAATTTTAGACGGCAGCGGATTTCCTGGAGTTTTAGGATACGGACAGTTTCCGGGCGGAGCGGTAGCCACTGACGGTGTGGTAATAGGATTTGAATATTTTGGGAGAGTAAGTGCAGGGAGCCCTTACAATTACGGGCGCACCGCTACACATGAGGTTGGACATTGGTTAAATCTTAGACATATTTGGGGTGATGACGGTACCGCTTGTACAGGATCAGATATGGTGAACGATACGCCAAATAGTGCAGGGTCAAATGGTGGTAGCGTTGTTTCTGCCCCCATCACATGTAACAATGGTCCACGTGGCGATATGTTCATGAACTACATGGATTACAGTGATGATAAATATCTGTATATGTTTACCAACGGACAAATAACCCGCATGCAGGCAATAATTACCGGTGCACGCGCTAGTTTACAAACATCTAATGCATTAACAAATCCAGCCCCTGCAACAGTTGATGTTGGAATAACATCTATTATTTCTCCTGCTTTGGTTTTATTTGGTAACACAACAAATATTTTTACACCAGAAGTGGTATTAAAAAATTTCGGCACTACCACACTTACAACTTGCAGCATCGTTTCCAATGTGGATGCTCTTACACCAGCCACCTTTGCCTGGACAGGCAGTTTAGCTCCGGGCGCAAGTGTTAATGTTACATTAAACCCTGTTACTACAGCGGTAACGGCAGGTGATAGGTTGTTTTATGCAGCTACTACTAATCCTAACGGAACCACGGACGGAAATCCTATTAACGATAGAACAGGTAGAAATTTTATTGGAAAAACCAATACCACTACTCTTCCTCAAAGTTTTAACACCACTCCTTTTCCTCCTGCTGGATGGTCAAATAAAAATTATACAGCCGGTACCACATGGACGCGCCAAACCACTGCAGCGCACACGGGTGCAGCGTGTATGGCTTATTTGAATTTCAGCAATACCGTTAACGGTAAAATGAATGACATGTACACGGCTCCAATCAATTTAACCACACTTTCCAATCCTGTGATTAGTTTCTGGGTAGCTTATGCTCCTGAGTCAGCAACGGTAACTGATACCTTGGAAATACTTGTAAGCACGGATGGAGGAGTTACTCAAAATTCTGTTTACAAAAAATGGGGAAGTGCTTTAGGAACGGTAGCTGCCCAAACCGCAGCATTTACTCCGGGAACTAACGATTGGAGATTGGAAACGATAAACCTAAGTGCCTTTGCCACCAGCCCTGATGCATATCTTATTTTTAGAAACATTAGTGCAACAGGGAATAACCTTTGGGTTGATGATTTAGACATTACCACAAGTATTGGCGAACTGAAAAGTTTGGCCAGCTTGAGCATATATCCAAATCCTGCAAATGAAAACATAACGGTTGCGGCTTCACTTTCAAAAGCACAGGATGTAGAACTTTATGTAACGGATATGTTAGGACAGTTGGTGTTTAGCCGCTCATTCAAAAACATGTCTTCATTGACAGAGAAAATAAACACGTCTGCGTTTGCATCGGGTGTTTACCAGTTAAACTTACGCACTGCAGAAGGCATGACCTCTAAAAAGATCAGCATTGTAAAATAATTATGTTCAGATAAAAAAAGCCCTGATGCTAATTTGCATCAGGGCTTTTTTATTGCCATGCTTTATACTTCTGTTGTAAGATGTTTTACCTCAATTTTTAAGAACGTTGTTCTACATTCTAATTTCTCCAGTGCTACCTTTGTTTTTGTTTTTGATAAAAAGTGGAGCATGATAATCTACTCATGAAAATAAACCCGCTTCACACGTTGCGAAATGCATGATAAAATCTCATAAGGAATGGTGTCAATGGCTTTAGCGATTTGCGTAACGGGGTAATCGTTTCCAAAAATAATTACCTCATCGCCTTCTT
>JAYTNW010000438.1:0-8015 GCA_043748115.1 Bacteroidota bacterium
ACCATCAAATTATTTGAACGACTTGACAACAATGAAATCACATTCGTTATTTCGGACTTGCTTGACCTTGAGCTACTGAATGCACCTCCACATGTTCAAGAACATCTACTAAAATATTCGCCTGACAAGTTTGAACGAATTGAATTAACTCAAGATGCAATTCAACTTGCTGAAACATACATCACAGAGAAAGTTGTTGGCAAAACAAGTTTAGAAGATTGCCGCCACATTGCGTTGGCGACCATAAATAAAGTTGATGTTTTAGCAAGTTGGAATTTTAAGCACATCGTAAATCTTGACAGAATTAAGGGCTACAATTCTGTTAACTTACGGCTTGGCTATTCTATAATTGAAATCAGAAGCCCAAAAGATTTAGTAAAATATGGAGACGACTAAAAAAGTAAAAACATTTGACGCAGTTAAAATGATGCGTGACATTCGTGACCAGATAAGTACTGAAACTCAAAACATGAACTTTGACGAGTTGAAAGCATATATCAAAAGTCAGTTGGCGAAAAGTAAAACTAAGATGATTGGAAAGTGATAAAGGTTTATCGCTTCAACAACCTTTGGTGCGAATTTCAAACTGACCAGCTCCGACCGAACAGCAAGCCAGCCGCTAACATAAGTTTCTCTGTAAATATAATACACACAAAACAGTGAGATTGCACCAAAAAATAACACCCCACCTTATTGTGGTTTTCTAAAATTGCGTTGGCTGGCCGGATTATCGCCAGATACAGCATCTTCTAAACTCCTAAAAGGCATCTGGCTTATGTCATTTGAGGACAAAAATTGCAATTCACAAGATTGCTATAGCAACAGCATTCAATATTTATTATTTACAATTTTTATCTTTGATTTAATAACGATGATAGGTGGATTATATTTGGGTTTTTTCACTGACTGATGTAAGGTGCAAGGCTTGGGGACACTGCTAACTTTGAACATTTGACCTTTGAACAGACAGCTTTTTACGACAAAAATCATCCGAAATTATCAATATATTTGCTGTATAAAATGACAAGTAATCAATGAGAATTTATGTGGACACATCGGTAGTTGGCGGTTTCTATGACAAGGAGTTTGCAGAAGCGACTAAAGCACTTTTCAAGAAAGTTGAGAAGGGTGAAATCATTTTGGTTGTATCAGAACTTTTAGAAGCAGAACTTCTTCGTGCCCCCGAACATGTTCGCAATCATTTGGATAATTATTCTAATAATCAAGTTCAACGAGTTGAACTGACAGAGTAAGCAAAAATCTTAGCTGACCGATACATCGCAGAACAAGTTGTTGGTGCGACCAGCAAAGCCGATTGCCAACACATCGCTATGGCGACAATCAATAAAGTTGATGTGCTTGTTAGTTGGAACTTCAAACACATAGTAAACTTAAAACGGATTAGAGGTTACAATTCTGTTAATCTCAAACTCAATTACACCATGCTCGAAATTAGAACACCAACAGAAATTTTAGATTTATGAAAACAAAGACAATCACAAAAGAAAACTTTGACGCTGTAAAAACTATGCGTGAAATCCGTGACCAAATCAGCAAAGAAATCATGAACATGACTTTTGCGGAAGAGAAAGCGTATTTGAAAAAGTTGTTGTCAAAGAAACCGGATAAAGCTTCGTAGAACCTTTGTTGCGAATTTCAAACTGACCAGCTCCGACCGAACAGCATGGCAGCCGCTAACATAAGTTTCTCTGTAAATAAAATACGCACAAAAGAGTGAGCTTGCACCAAAAAATAACACCCCACCTTATTGTGGTTTTCTAAAATTGCGTTGGCTGGCCGGAATAACGAAATATACAGCATCTTCCAAATTCTCAAAATGCTCTTGGCTTATGTCACTTGATGATACAAATTACTTTTCACGAAATTGCTAAAGCAACAGCATTCAATATTTATTATTTACAATTTTTATCTTTGATTTAATAACAATGAAAGGTGGATTATATTTGGGTTTTTTCACAGTCTGATAAAATAAATTAGTTTTACTTTTTTAAACAGATTATGAGAGTTAAAGTAAAAAGCAGTTGGCATGTGGTGCTTATGCTATTCACCACAGCGTTAAATGCACAAACGGTAGATGCGCTTTATCAACAAAATAGAACTCCTGAGTACAAGGAAGTCATTTCGTTTTACAAAAATTTAGATGCTCAGTATAAAAATGCACGCCTGTTTACGGAAGGTTTAACGGATGTAGGGCTGCCTCTGCATGTTTTTGTTATTACTTCCGATGGAGATTTTTCACCGGCATCCATTAAACAAAAAAACAAAGCAGTTTTACTTATCAATAATGGAATACATCCTGGCGAACCTGATGGCATTGATGCCAGCATGGTGTTGTCAAAAAGGCTATTGAGCGGTGACCCGGGTGCGTTGCGTAACACTGTGGTTTGCATAATTCCCGTTTATAATATTGACGGGGTTCTTAACAGAGGCTGTTGCAGCCGCGCAAATCAAAATGGGCCTGAACAATATGGTTTCAGGGGCAATGCGCAAAACCTGGATTTGAACAGGGACTTTATAAAATGTGATTCAAGAAATGCGCAATCGTTCACATCTATTTTTCAAAAATGGGATCCAGATGTTTTTATTGATACACATGTGAGTGACGGAGCAGATTATCAATATGTACTTACTCTTATAGCCACGCAGAAAGACAAGCTTACACCATCATTGGGCCAATATCTTGACCAAAAAATGCTTCCTGAGATGTATAGGCTGATGAAAGAACAAGGAGAGGAGATGTCGCCTTACGTTGATACGTACAAAGAAACTCCAGACAGCGGGCTTGTTGGTTTTTTGGAAACACCACGCTTTGCCACAGGGTATGCCGCATTGTTTAATACCCTTGGTTTTACCACGGAAACACACATGCTCAAGCCTTACACATCAAGGGTTGAATCCACCATTCGCTTCTTGGATATGATTGTAGCTTATGCAGGAAGTAACAGCTCAGAAATTTTGTTGCAACGGAAAAAGGCAAAGCAGGAATGTGAATTAAAACAGCAGTTTCCATTGGCATGGGTGAGGGATACAACCAAGGCAGATAAATTTTTATTTAAAGGTTACGAAGCAGCATACAAGCCGAGCGTCATTTCCGGCTTTAAACGTTTACACTACAACAGAGAAAAACCGTACACAAAAGAAATTGATTTCTGGAACACCTACAGGGCATTGCTT
Organism: Bacteroidota bacterium; assembly: GCA_043748115.1. Classification (GTDB taxonomy): domain Bacteria; phylum Bacteroidota; class Bacteroidia; order AKYH767-A; family OLB10; genus OLB10. The sequence continues at coordinate 3,196 of JAYTNW010000438.1, forward strand.
ACAGTGCAAAAACCTAAGGCCTACGTTATTCCCCAATGCTGGCAAAAGGCGGTGGAGCGGTTAAAGCTCAATGAGGTTCAGCTTACCACTTTAAAATCAGATACGGTTATAAATGTAACTGCCTATTATATTGTTGACTTTAAAACATCGCCACGCGCCTATGAGGGGCATTATCTACACAGCCAGGTAAAGGTGAGAAGGGATGTTCAACAACTTAAATTTTACAAAGGAGATTACCTTGTTAACACCTCTCAAGAACGGGCACGCTACATTGTTGAGACGATGGAACCCGAGGCAACCGATTCTTATTTTAACTGGGGTTTCTTTGATCCTATTCTACAGCAAAAGGAATGGTTTAGTGATTATGTTTTTGAGGACATGGCAGAACAGCTTTTAGAAAAAGACAGTGTTTTACGATCGAGCTTCAATGAGGCTAAAGCAAAGGATAAAGCAATGGTGGAAGATCACTTTCAACAACTTTATTTTATATATAAAAACTCACCTTATTTCGAAAAATCGTACATGCGATATCCCGTTTACAGGATAGAGTAGGGAGGTTATTTCGTGTGGAAGGCCATTAAAATTGCAGATCTTCCATGTATAATCAGGCAATATTTTTAGTTTTGCAGAATGATATCCGAACGAAAAACGGAAGCCTGGGTAAATATTATTGACGAGTCCATCGCCACGGATGTTTCGCGAAGAATGAATCTTTTTCTTCAGTGCGGCAACGATTTTTTTACAGCAGGTGTGTTGGACACTGACCGCAATAAATTTGTTGCCCTTCTTGATTTTCGTTTCCCCTTCCCGCTTTATGGTGCCGAGCTTAATGATAAACTATTGTCGGTGATTGAATCGAATAAACCTGTGCTGGATAACATTTATGATGCTGTAACTTTAGGATTCAGTGGTTTTAAAAATACGTTGGTGCCTGATGTTTTTTTTGATACCGACAATGCAGAAATGGTTTTTAGAGCCAATCATACACTGGAAGATGATGAGATAGTCCGCTTTGACAAACTCAGACGCATAGCCAGTAAAAATGTATATGCTGTGCCTTCCACCTTATATTCTTTTTTTAACTCTTATTACTCTAATCTTTCCTCTTATCATGCTTCTACCCCTTTTGTAGAAGGTATTTTAACGCAACATAAAAATACAGCAGACACGGTGGTGAGCGTTAACCTCCAGCATACGTTTTTTGAAATGGTCGTAAATAAAGGAGGGTCGTTGATTTTTTATAATCAGTTTCGCTATCAAACGGCTGAGGATTTTATTTACTACATCGTTTTTGTGTATGAACAGTTAGGCCTCAACCCAGAAACACAGGCAGTCTATTTTTCAGGAATGATGGAAAAGAATTCGACATTGCTTTCCATGGCAAGAAAGTATATACGCTCAACGTATTTTATGCAACGCCCTGCCTTTTGTGAGTACAGCTATGGCTTCGATAATTTACAAGCGCATTATCACTTTAGTCTTTACAACCAGTTTTTGTGCGTATAATAAGTGGGAGCTGTCGAGGAAAAATAATTGAGGCACCCAAACATCTGCCGGTAAGGCCCACCACTGACTTTGCCAAAACCGCACTCTTTAATATTTTAAATTCTCATTTTGATCTGTCGCAATGTGAGGTGCTTGATTTGTATGCCGGCACAGGAAATATCAGTTATGAGTTCCTGTCGCGCGGAGCTAAAGAGGTGATAAGCGTGGATGTAGAATTGTCGTGCAAAAAGTTTATTCAATCTACCAACAATAAATTAGGATTTAAAAATGCTGAAGTGGTAAAATCGGATTGCATTAAATTTTTGAGTCACACAGAAAAAAAGTTTAACCTTATTTTCGCTGATCCCCCTTTTGCACAAACACCAATTGGTGAACTTGTAGCCAAGGTGTTTGATCGTAATTTACTACGGCCAAGCGGCTGGTTTATTTTAGAGCATAGCAGCAAACTAAACCTCCCTGAAATAATTCAATTCAAAGAAACCCGGTTTTATGGAGCCGTTGCATTCAGTATATTCGTGCAATAGATCAATTTTAATAACCAATGAGAATAGCTGTATTTCCCGGCTCATTTGATCCGCTGCATAACGGACATGTGGACATTGTCAACCGCATGTTGCCTTTGTTTGATAAGGTAATTATTGCTATCGGCAAAAACCAGGATAAAAAGTACCTGTTTAGTCTTGAACAAAGGTTAAACTGGCTGCAAGAAGTATTTTCTTCGAAAAAAAAAATAGAGATCAAAACCTACGAAGGCCTAACTGTGGCTTTCTGCCGAGAGGAAAAAGCTGATTTTATCATCAGAGGCCTGCGCACTTCGGCTGACTTTGAGTTTGAGCGGTCTATAGCACAACTAAACAAATCGCAAGCGGAGATAGAGAGCCTATTTGTAATCTCAACCCCTCAAAATGCTCCAGTTTCTTCAACCATACTTCGTGATATTTACAAAAACAAGGGCGACATTAGTTCCTTTGTTCCCTTTAAAACATAGCCTTAAACACCTTTAGTTGAGGGTAGAATTTTAATGGGTTGTGGTATTTACTTCCAATTTCCTATTTTTAGCTTTCCAAACTGAACCAAAGATTTTAAAGGATGACCTTGCTGGGAAGGATTATAAAAACGAGCATTGAGCTGAGGGAGAAAATTGAGATAAAACCGTTTTCCCCAATTCGCTATCAAAAGCGCGTTTTAAAATTGTTGATGCGCAAATCGCAGTTTACTCTATTCGGAAGTGCTTATAATTTTTCCGGGATATTAGGCAGTTCTAATTTCGTTAACAAGTATAGGGCTATAGTTCCTGTACATGATTATGACAGCATTTTTTCCAACTGGTGGAACAAATCTTTACATGACGAAGAGGATGTGTGCTGGCCTGGACAAGTGAAGTATTTTGCTTTAAGCTCAGGAACATCGGGTTCTAGCAGCAAGCATATTCCTGTTACCCGCGAAATGTCGAGAGCCATTCAAAAGGCCAGCCTCAAACAAATTTTGTCATTGGCAAAATATGATCTTCCGGGAACCACTTTTGAAAAAGGAATTTTAATGCTGGGAGGAAGTACCCACCTTCACCAACGCGGAAGTTATTTTGAAGGTGATTTAAGCGGAATCACAACAGGGCAGATCCCTTTTTGGTTTCAGCATTTTTATAAGCCGGGAAAAAAAATATCGCGCGAGAAAGATTGGAATACAAAATTAGACGAGATCACCTTAAAGGCTAAAGACTGGGATATTGGTTTTATTGTAGGCGTGCCTGCATGGGTGCAATTGCTTATCGAAAAAATAATTACGCACTATCAATTAAAAACCATTCATGATATATGGCCTAATTTGTCCATTTACGTGCATGGCGGTGTTTCATTTGAGCCCTACAAAAAAGGATTTGAAAAACTTTTGGGTAAACCGCTGCATTATATTGAAACCTATCTTGCCTCTGAAGGATTTATTGCCTTTCAGGACGAGCCTAACAGTAAATCCATGCGGTTGCTGCTGAACAACGGAATTTTTTATGAGTTCATTCCTTTTAACGAAGATAATTTTAATGCAGATGGTGAACTAAAGCATAAACCCAAAACCTATTTAATAAACGAAGTAAATGAGGGTGAGCCTTATGCTATTTTACTATCAACCTGTGCGGGAGCATGGCGTTACCTAATCGGTGATGTCATTACTTTTACCAATGCCGACCGTTGCGAAATTCAGATTGTAGGCCGCACCAAACATTTTTTAAGTTTATGTGGCGAACATCTTTCGGTAGATAACATGAATAAAGCGATTGAACTTGTTGCTGACGAACTGAACATTACCATTAGCGAATTTACTGTAGCCGGTATTCCTCATGAAACCTTGTTTGCTCACAAATGGTACATAGGCTGTGATGAGTGTACTGAACAAACGCCACTAAAACTGCTGATAGATGAAAAACTTAAAATGCTGAATGACGATTACCGTGTAGAAAGAAAGAGTGCCTTGAAAGAAGTTTTTGTAGAAGTGGTGCCCACAAGTTGGTTTTACAAGTGGATGGAACAAAAAGGTAAAATTGGTGCGCAAAATAAGTTTCCTCGCGTGATGAAAAAGCAATTGCATGATGAGTGGGAAAACTTTTTGGCAGGTCAAAAAAAAATAAGTGATCACACTTCAAATCCTGTTTAACTTGTGTTAGAACCTGTTATCAGTGGCTTGTTATTAGGTGGCGTTTTAGCCATACTGGCGGGTCCTGTTTTTTTTCTTATCATGAGCATAAGCCTTCGCAAGGGTTTTAAATATGCGGCCTATGTTGCCACCGGTGTTTTGATCAGTGATGCTTTTTTTATTTTTATCGCTTACTTCGGAAGCAATTTTATTCTGCTGCTTAACGACCATCGTTTCTTGGCCGGTATTATATCGGGTATTTTGCTGTTGATTTTTGGATTGGCATTGCTCATCCGTAAAACTGATATACCTGCTGAAGCTATTACTGTGCAGGACAAACTCACTTCTCCTTTCGTTTATATGATGAAAGGGTTTATGATTAACGCCATGAACCCCTCTGTACTTTTTTTCTGGATTGGTGTTGCAGGCACTGTTAGTGTTAAAGATAACTATACGGTAACCCATCTTCTTGCATTTTACGGTTCTATTTTAGTCACCATTTACTGTACCGACTTGCTTAAGGCTTATGTGGCTCATAGGCTTAAATCTATTATTACTATAAATGTTTTAAGGTGGCTTAATCGAATTTCGGGCTTGGCATTGGTGGCATTTGGTATTTACACTTTTGTAAGTGCTATACTTCACAAATAGTAAAAGTAAAAAGCCGGAGTATGAGCCCCGGCTTTTTT
>JAYTNW010000439.1:0-1912 GCA_043748115.1 Bacteroidota bacterium
ATTTTCAGGCCTGGTTTATTACTGAGAAAAAATACTGATAGAATGGGTGAACGTTTAAGCGCAGGCGTTTTAAATTTTTTAAATATGCTGGGCCTGTTAAAAAAGTTTCGCCCTTTACCTACGTTAACTCTGGCTGAGAAAATGGCTAAAGCTCCAAAGATTTTTGGTGGAGGGAAACATATTATTGAGTTAGATAAGATTTTGGGATTGGTGCAATGATTAGCAACGATTACACAAAATACAAAAGGCGACAGAAAACATCTATCGCCTTTGCTCCCCCTCCTGGGCTCGAACCAGGGACCCCATGATTAACAGTCATGTGCTCTAACCAGCTGAGCTAAGGAGGAATTTATCCTCTTGGAATTTCTTTGTTGCCAAAGAAAAATGCTTTAACTTAACTCAAGCCATCCGCCAAAGGCAGACTAAAACACGTGTATGGGTACCACTTATTGTGTAAGGGAGCGCAAAAATAGCTTTTTTATCGAAAAAAAAAATATTCCTTCAAAAAATAAAGGCTATTCTTCTGCGGCAGCAATGTTTTCTTCGGTGGTTTTGGAAATCAATACTTTATCTATCCTGCGGCCATCCATGTCCAGCACTTCAATGGTGTAACTCCGCCATGTAAAGCGAGCTCCAGCCTGCGGAATGCTCCTGGAGAGATGAAAAACCAGTCCGCCAAGGGTGTTGTAGTGGTTTAACTCTTCCTCGTCAACGTTTTCCACTTCAAAATAACGAATAAAATCGGCAAAGGGAATTGATGCTTCAATCAGGTAAGATCCATCGGCACGCTCCACAATGTCCTTGTCTTTTTCATATTCTTCGTCCACATCGTTTACAAGCGTTTCTAGCAAGTCGTTCATGGTGGCAATGCCGCTTACCCCGCCAAACTCATTAAGCACTACGGCAAAGTGCATTTTGGTATCCTTAAATTTTTCGAGCACCTTAAATGCTTTAATGTTTTCGGGAATGAAGAGTGGATTTTTTAAATGCTTTTTTAAATTAATTTCTTCTCTGTCAAAAGACGAGGCAAGAAGATCTTTTACAAACACAACACCAGCCAGTTTATCAATATCACCATCGCATACCGGGAAAATGGTGTGCACGGATTCTTTAATTTTTCTTTTGGTATCGTCTGCCGATTCGGTGAGGTTTAGCCACACTACGTCAATACGTGGAGTCATAAGCGAGCGAATGCGCCTGTCGCCCATGTGAAACACGTTTTCTACAATGTCCTGCTCAATTTCGTCAATAGCCCCCACCTCAGTTCCTTCGTTGATGATGGCCTTTATCTCTTCTTCCGTTACCTGGTTTTCATTCGATTTGCTGAAGCCCAGCAGCTTTACCAAAAAATCAGTGCTGCCCGACAGTAACCATATAAAAGGAGCGGTGATGCGTGACAGCAGCAGCATGGGTTTTGACATGATGGAAGCAATGGTCTCTGGCATGCTCATGCCAATGCGCTTGGGCACCAGTTCGCCCAGCACCAACGAAAAAAAAGTAATGGCAACTACCACCAGTGTAATAGCAAGCGTGTGTGCATAAGGCTTTATCGCTTCAAACTGAATCAGCCATGCTTCAAAATCGTTGGTGATCTTTTCTCCACTGTAAACACCGGTTAAAATTCCTATAAGGGTGATGCCAATTTGTACGGTTGATAAAAAGCGGCTTGGGTTTTCGGCAAGCTTAAGCGCTACTTTGGCTCCGCTGTCGCCACGTTTGATGGCTCCGCTCAGTTTTGATTTTTTTGCTGAAACAATGGATATTTCCGATAGCGCAAAAATTCCGTTTAAGATGATGAGGAAGAATAAAATTAAAATTTCCAACTATGTAATTTGGTATTGGTTATGCTGCAAAAGTAGCGAAAACCTAAGGACTTATGTATAAACTGTGCAATGCGCAATGGAAGAACATG
>JAYTNW010000440.1:0-3656 GCA_043748115.1 Bacteroidota bacterium
CTTCTACCACTGATTTTGATCCCAATGCTGGTACTTCTTTCATCACTCCGTCAGGTAGTCTGGCGGAAGTTTTTTTTGTGCAGCTATCAAGTGCAGGAAATCTCGCTTGGGCGCGCAGTTTTGGAGGGATTGGGTCAGACATTGTAAACTCCATGACATCCGATGTGGCAGGTAACTTTTATCTTGCCGGATCTTTCACTGGCGCAGCAGATTTTGACCCACGTAGTGGTAAAACTTATAACGTAGCTTCTTCAGGATTAAAAGATGCTTACATACTATGTTATCGCTCAGCTATTGATAGCTTTTGGGTTCGTACCTATGGAGGCAGCGGTAATGATGACATTGTTGGAATTGCAACAACTGTAACCCATGACATTTATACGCAAGGCAATTTTAGCAACAACGTTGATTTTGATATCAATGCTCCAGTATTTAATCTTACGTCTATCGGGCCTTCTGTCAACTATACATTAAAGATAGGACAACTCTCTCCTTTACCAGTTGAACTTTTATTATTCGATGCTTATCCGGCTGATATGCAAAATGTACAATGCAAATGGATTACAGCATCAGAAAGTAACAACGATTATTTTACGGTCGAAAGAAGCAGAGACGGAAGTGTGTTTGAAGCGGTAGGCAAAGTGAATGGCGCAGGCAACAGCAATTCAACTATTAATTATTTGTTTGCCGATGAATATCCTTACCCCGGTATTTCTTACTATCGTTTAAAGCAAACAGATTTTAACGGTGAACACTACAATTCACCAATGGTAGCAGTGAATATAAGCAACAAAAATCAATTGGCTGTTTTTCCCAACGCGGCATCCTCATCATTTTATTTAACTGGCACGTCAGATGGCGTTAACGTAGTTATGTATAATGCTGTTGGAAAAATTGTGCGAATGTGGAATAGTATTTTTCCGGGTGATAAAATGAGTGTCGCAGGTATTTCAAACGGTGTTTATACTGTGAAAGTAAGCAACGATATGTTTATGCAAGCACATAAGTTATTGGTTAAACATTAACGGCAACCCGCTTTCTTCTTTTTCAAGTATGATTACTGCATTTGCGGTATTGGGTTAGCGTTATTTAGCCCTTACGTTTGTTGCGAATTACAAAAAGCTTAACAAGTGTGAAACTTACACCACCTGAAAAAGAAATTGTGGAACTCTTTTGTACCGGACTAAGCGATACTGAAATAGCTGTCCAGCTTACAATAAGTCCAGCTACGGTAAGAACGCATAGAAAAACCATTTATAAAAACTGAAATAAAAAAAATAGTGCTGCTGGTACTATAAGCTTTTGAAATTAAACTTATACTTATACAATAGGTGACATAAAATATTTAACTATCATAAAATAAACAAAATGAAAAAATTAACTGAACGCCTGACAGCCCTAATGCTTTGTTCATCTGTTATGGTAGCCAATGCACAATGGTCAAAATCATACAACGACCCCGCAATTAATGGTGTACCATCTGACGATGTAGCATACGCTGTAGAAATGGAGAGCAATGGCACATCATATGTTGCAGGGGTTATCAATAACGGATTAAACACCCAAGATGTGAGGCTGATGAAGTACTCTAGCACAGGTTCGCAGTTAGGAACTTTCACGCATTCAACACCTGCCCACAAGGAAACAGTAAGGTTTATGGTTACAGGTACTGATAATAATTTATACGTGATCACAAATGCAGGTGAGATTGGAAATAATTTAAGCTACATTAAGGTAATGAAGTATAGTAAGACTATGCAGTTTTTGAGTGCAATGACATACTCCAACCCAATTTACTACATTCCAACAGTGGCAGCAGTAGATGTGGCAGGCACCTTGTTTATTTCCTGTACAAAGAAAAATCCAATGGGTGGTACAGGAGAACTTGCCATTTTAAAAGTGGGGCAAAATTTAATGATACAATCTGTATTTACTTATAGTTACCAGTTTCCGGGTGACGGATACCACGTTAATGTTGAAGGAATGTTTGTTGAAGCAGGTGCCGTTTATGTTGGAGGTCACATCAACCAAGGTGGTTTCAACAGTTCACGTACCTTGTTAATTAAAGTAAACTCTTCTACCATGACTTCTCAGTTTATAAAGATAGGAGCACTAAATACAGGACGAAACTCTTTTGCATCATTATATGTCACAAACAAATATATTTATGTGATAGGAACAGTATTAGATGCAACTGTTACCACTCAACGTTTTCATAAATTTTCTGGATTGCTGGAAGCCACTCAGGATTATGTAAATTTACCAGGGCAAACCAACGGAGGGCGGAAAATAACAAAAATTGGGGGTACTTATTACATGGCTTACTCAATTACCTATGGAGCAGTAACGGATTTAAAGTTGAACAAGATTGATGGTTCCACGCTTGTTTCTCTTTCCACTTCAACACAAAGCATCCCTTATCAAGCAAACTTTAATTCAATACTTATTACACAGGATATGGTTCTTGCAACCGGAGGAGCTATAGTTAGCGGTAATTGGCAAATGTTTATGTCAACACTTAAAGTAGGAGGGTTGAGTACTTTTACCTTGAATTCCTCTGGCAAATCAACAGGCCTTGCATTAGCCAAGAGGACAGGCGGATTCATAGCCACTGGATGGCAGGATAAATCAATTGCACCTGCATTACCGGATAACGAGTTTTTTACTCAGTACATTCCCGATGTGGCTATAATGCGGTTACAGGATGATAACAAGGATTTAACATCTATGCAAATGACCGTTTATCCTAATCCAGCATCACAACAACTCACCATTTCTGGATTAACTGCTGGTCATCAAATAAAAATTATAGATGCTCATGGTAGGTTGCTACTCACTGGCATTGCCGAAGTAAATGGAGAAGTTCAATTGGATGTAAGAAATTTGAGCGCAGGCGTTTACATTCTGGAAAGTGAAGGACTTCGAACAAAATTTGTAAAGCAATAAACCCCAAAATTAAATTGGTTATGGCGACATCGTTTATGATGTCGCCTTTTTTATTAATTCCTTTGCGCTTTTATTCTTTGACAAATCTTTTAAACATTTACTCACCGTTATGGAATATTCGAAGTGAGTAAACTCCGCTGCTCAATTCTTCGGTGTTTATTCTGATTGGAGACTGTTGCCGAGGGGCTTTTTTTTGAGTTTTAACAACCCTGCCTATAGCATCCATTATTTCAATCAGATCAATTTGTTTGTTGCAGTTAACAATTACCTTATGTTGTCGTTTCTTTAGATACATAGAGGCTCTGAAAATAAAAAATCCCGAGAGTTTAACTGCCGGGATTTTACCATGTAATTTTTTTCTTCTATTATCTTTCTAAAAATACTTCCATGTTTTTTACTTCCTCACAAACATGTTTAACGCCTTCATCAAGCGTAATAGAATGCTTCCATCCGAGGTTATGCAGTTTCTCAACCGACAATAATTTTCGCGGTGTGCCATCGGGTTTGGTGGCGTCAAACTTTAATTCGCCTTCGTAGCCAATGGTTTTTTTGATGAGCAGGGCTAAATCTTTAATGGTAATATCCTCACCCGTTCCAACATTTACAGTAGAAAGATCGCTGTAATTTTGCATGAGAAAAAAACATGCAGAAGCAAGATCGTCCACATGTAAAAATTCACGCATGGGCGATCCTGTTCCCCATATTTCTAC
>JAYTNW010000441.1:0-6952 GCA_043748115.1 Bacteroidota bacterium
AAAACGTAAAACCTTTTGTTGTACCCCCACAGGCGCGCCACCCTATTTTATGGCTGGCATGGTTCGAATATTCTTTGGCCTATGCCATTAAACGCAGCAAAGCTGATCTTTTTTTCAGCCCGGAGGGATTGTTGTGCACACGCAGCAATGTTCCGCAGGTAAGCGTTATACATGATCTTAACTTCGAACATTTTCCGCTTTATCTGCCTGCTAATGTTGCGGCATATTACAGCAAATGGATGAGGAAGGCAGCAAATAAGGCTGACAGACTGGCTACCGTATCGCAATTTTCGAAAGATGACCTGATAAAAACATATGAACTTTCTCCTGACAAAATAGATGTTGTATATAACGGAGCGGGTCTTCAATTCCGGCCATTGGTTGATGAGGAAATAAAAAAAATCAGAGATCTTTTTGCCGGTGGGGCGCCTTATTTTCTATTTGTAGGATCCCTACATCCACGTAAAAATGTGATGAACATGCTGCGCGCCTTTGATCAGTATAAAAAAGATACCGGTAGTGTACATAAGTTTTTGATCGTTGGGAAGAAGCAGTGGTGGAATTCACAGATGCAATCGGAGTTCAACAATTTAACTTTTCAGCAAGACATTATTTTTGCAGGACGGCAACCTGATGAAGCTTTGCCTAAGATCACTGCTGCAGCATTTGCCGTAATGTACGTTTCGCTTTTCGAAGGTTTCGGCATCCCTATTGTTGAAGCAATGCGTTGTGGAGTTCCAGTCATTACTTCTGAAAGTTCTTCCATGCCTGAGGTGGCCGGTGATGCAGCATTATTGGTGTCGCCTATTAAAATAGATGAAATCAAAAACGGCATGATGCAATTGTTAAACGAAAAGGTGAGGCGTGACATTGTGGCTAAGGGGTTAATACAACAACAAAAATTTTCATGGGATATAACAGCCGAATTAACGTGGCAAACTATTAACACGGTGCTTTCTCAAACAAAGAAAAAGTAAGGTGGCAGGCAACGCTAAGAAAAAGAATACGGTGATGTAAGCCATTAATTTAATAGTACTATTTTCATACCTGTATTCTACCTCATGATTTCCTGTAGGCAACACCACAGTCATAAAAAGATAGGAGGTCGAGTAAATTTTTTTCAACTCTTTATTATCTACATAGACTTTCCAGCCGGGATAGTACTGCTGCATCCACACTAAATTAGCTGATGGTGTTTTTACTGTTGCATGGAGTTTCATATGCCCGGGTTCATACTCCGTAACTAACACGGTGTTCTCGCGCCCACTCACCTCCGAAAAGGAACCTTTGTCCTGCATTTTTGCATACATAACACTGGCAACCTCCGCTTTTATCGGGTAAATCGAGTCTGTGTAATAAACAATAGTATCGGAATAATGCAGCCAGTTGTTTTGAAGTTGTGCCGTACGCAGTTTTTGTTCATCAAAAAACCGGATGTAGTTGCTAAGTTGGAAAGAGTTGTATCCATCCCAGGCAGGTTGCTTGGTGAATAGCTGAAGGTTGCGCCAAAAGGGCGATAAAAAACCGGTAGAATCATTATTCATACGCATAGGCCTCAGCTCAGGAACCGGAAATGTCCTTACTCCCTTTTCCTGCACCCCTTCATAGACAACAGAAGTTTTATTTTCGTTGATCACGTTAATGGGTATACTAAGCTGAGCCGCGATCACCATATCGGCAATAGCTATTACTGCAAGCAGCTTCCATTTTTTCTCAGGCCTGTAACGGGAGCGAGAAATTAAAATAAGACCTATCAAAAAAAACAGTTGTATGCAGCCCTGGGTAAAAAGGGCATTGTCAAATGAAAGAGAGTTACAATACGCAAACCATGATGAATAATCAGTCGGAAACTGTATTTCATTCTCCTCATAAAGAGAATAGAGAACCGCTACTATACATAACATTGCCATGACAAACAAACTCAATTTTATCTTTTTATAGATCAGTGTTTTGGTAAGGGCCCTGCCAGCTATCAGCAAAAGACCTATGATCACAAACAGCCGGAAAATGGACGGGAAACGAAACAGGTTCATGAACGGGACAAAATCAAATAGCATCTCTCTTACGGGGGTGTATTTGCCAAATGAAGCCAGCAGAAAAAAGAATGTTGTTGCAGCCAACAAATAATCTCCTTTGGATTTTTTTTGAGTAAGGAACAGCGCTACTCCCAATAAGGTAACAAGGCCGGTGTAAATAGAAGACATGCTGATGTCTGTATCAAAAAACTGTGGATCCTTTGCTGACGCCAATGGAAATAAAAGTGAAATAATTGATTGTGGTGAAAACGGGCCTTGGCTTGCAATGCTGTAACTAAGTCCATTGGCTCGTGCCAGGTATCCATTGCTTTGATAAATGCTCAAAAGCAATCCAGCTGAAACGAATAAAGTGAGTAGGATGGACAGCATGAGAACTGTGCAAAATGTTTTAAGCTCACGCCAATGCTTGGTGCGATAAAGAACTAATATGTGGTAAAACGTGCAAGCCAATAATATGTAAAAAACGGTGATGGTAAAAGCCGGATATCCGCCCGACAGCAGAAGGTAACAAAACAAAGCAAACCATATTGCCCCGGCAATCGTTGGCTGTTGCAGCATGTTTTTAAAAGTGTTAAAAACAAACGGAAGCCAGCAGGCAGCTATCACAAACGTGAGGTGTTGCGCATTACCTACATAAAGCCCGCACAGCATGTACGCGCACGAGAACAAAAACCGTTGTGTTTTGGCAACTTCAAAATTTTTAAGCAACAGCATCATACCTACACCACCTAAAAAAACATGAAGCATATACTCAGCTTGTACCGTGTAAACCGTGTATTGCTGGAACAAGGCCGAAAGCCAAACAAACGGATACCACACACCACTCTGCGGATCGCCATGCATAGGAAAGCCAAACTGTTCATAAGGATTCCATAGTGGCCATATACCTTCGCGCAGGCATTGCACTACAAACATCCTCCAAGGATAATATTGATCAATAACGTCCCACTTCAGGGTGTTTTGCATAAACGCCACCTGCCAGTATCCTATACAGGCCACAGCCAGCAACAAAAAACATTCACGATATTTTTTTACCCATTGCATCAGGTTTCAAACCTAAACATTTTTCATTTAACAATAATGGAGCAGGTAGCATGTAAACGGTTTTCCTTTTTATCTTTGTACAGATTAATAACAGTCAAGTTAACATGCCACAAAACGAACGAACGCTTGTGCTGGGTTCAGCGGGACAGATAGGCACTGACCTCGTGGATGAACTCAGAAGAATGTATGGCGCAGAAAATGTAATTGCCACCGATATTAAAGACCAGCCTGAAGAGTTTAAAGCCAAAGGCCCTTTTATAATGATGGATGTGCTCGATGGAGAAAAGGTAAACGACATCATCAAGAAAAATAATGTAAAACAGGTGTTTCTCTTAGCTGCCTTGCTCTCTGCCACTGCCGAGCAAAAAATGAAAGCAGCGTGGAAGTTAAATATGGAAGGCCTGTTTATCATGCTCGACATTTGCAAAGAGAATAATGACATTAAACTTTTTTGGCCTAGCAGTATTGCTGTGTTTGGCCCTACCACTCCGCGCATCAACACTCCTCAACACACCATCATGGAGCCAACCACTGTGTATGGAGTAAGCAAGCAAGCTGGCGAGCGCTGGTGCGAATATTATCATAACAAATTTGGTGTGGATGTGCGCAGCATCCGGTATCCCGGCCTCATCAGTTACAAAGCCGAGCCCGGAGGAGGAACAACGGATTATGCTGTAAACATTTTCCATGATGCTGTTTTAAAAAATGCATACGAGTGCTTTTTAAAAGATGATACGGCTTTACCAATGATGTACATGCCTGATGCCATCCGTGCCACCATTGAACTCATGAATGCACCGGCCAATACTATAATAATACGCAGCAGTTATAATTTGGGTGGCATATCTTTTACTCCCACAGTGTTGGTTAATGAAATAAAAAAACATATGCCAAGTTTTACTTGCACTTATAAGCCTGATTTTAGGCAAGCCATTGCTGACTCATGGCCTGCCAGCATTGACGACAGCGTTGCACAGCAACAATGGAATTGGAAGCAACAATTTGATTTGGCTAGCATGACCAATGAAATGCTCATTAATATAAAAGAAAAATACAAAGTAGCTATTTAATGAATCACCCACCGCTGTATTTAACCAATACATTAACACACCAGAAAGAAAAATTTGAGCCTCTAAACCCTCCACACATTGGTTTGTATGTGTGTGGCCCTACTGTTTACAGTGATGTGCACTTGGGCAACTGCCGCACGTTTATCTCTTTCGATTTAATTTACCGTTTCCTTATTCATTTGGGATATAAAGTGCGCTACGTGCGCAACATCACCGATGCCGGCCACCTTGAAGGCGACCTTGACGAAGGCGATGATAAATTTGCCAAAAAAGCCAAGCTCGAACAATTAGAGCCCATGGAAATTGTGCAAAAATATACACTAGGGTTTCACGAAGTAATGCGTGCATTTAATACATTGCCTCCAAGCATTGAGCCTACAGCTACCGGACACATTAGTGAGCAGATAGAAATGGTAAAGCAAATGCTGAGCAACGGCAGCGCTTACGAAGTAAAGGGTACTGTTTATTTTGACGTAGAGAAGTACAGCAAGGATCATAACTACGGCATCCTTACCAATCGCCTACTGGAAGATCTTATTGCCAACACCCGCGAGCTGGACGGACAGGATGAAAAACGTGGCCGCCTTGACTTTGCATTATGGATAAAGGCGAAACCCGAACACATTATGCGCTGGCCATCACCATGGGGAGAAGGTTTTCCCGGCTGGCATATTGAATGCTCTGCCATGAGCACAAAATACCTCGGTCAAGTGTTTGACATACATGGTGGGGGCATGGATTTGGCCGCCACGCATCACACCAATGAAATTGCACAGTCGCAAGCATGCAACCATACCAAACCGGTTAAATACTGGATGCACACCAATATGCTTACGGTAAACGGAGTGCGAATGAGTAAAAGTGCAGGCAATGGCTTTTTACCGGGCGAATTATTTACAGGCAATCATCCATTATTAGAAAAAGGCTATGCACCCATGGCTGTTCGTTTCTTTATGCTGCAAACGCATTATCGCAGCACCCTCGATTTTAGCAACGAAGCATTGCAGGCCTCTGAAAAAGGGTACCAACGGCTCATGGCGGCTTTTAAAACACTTAACAGCATTAAGCCCTCTGCCGCTTCGATTATTGATGTTGAAGCCATAGAGAAAAAATGCTACGATGCCATGTGCGATGACTTTAACAGCCCCATCCTAATTGCACAATTGTTTGATGTGGTGCGCATCATAAACTCTGCTGCTGATGGAAAAGAAATGCTCACACAGCAAAACATCGACCACTTAAAAAAGCTCATACAACATTTTGTAACAGATGTTATGGGCCTAGTTGACGAAAGCAACCTAGGTGGCAGTGGCGAAGTAATGGATGGCGTTATGAACCTTATACTTGAAATACGTAATGAAGCAAAATCTAAAAAGGACTTTGCTGTTTCCGATAAAATACGCAACCAGTTAAACGCTGTAGGCATCACCATAAAAGATTCTAAAGATGGAAGCACCTGGGAAAAAGCATAAAGGATTTTACGCTCTGCGCCTTTGCGACTATGCGTTTAAGTTCCTTTCCTCTTCAAGCCTTCACCCCTTTACGGTTAAGCTGACATTTGTTTTTGCATTATGTTTTACCTCT
Organism: Bacteroidota bacterium; assembly: GCA_043748115.1. Taxonomy (GTDB): domain Bacteria; phylum Bacteroidota; class Bacteroidia; order AKYH767-A; family OLB10; genus OLB10. Next base: position 5,735 of record JAYTNW010000441.1, read on the forward strand.
TGCACTAACAATAACAAACCTTCGCAAGCCGACAATAAACCTTCGCAACCTGCCAAGGCAGCTATTGCCGTTCCGGAGTTTAATGCTGACAGCGCTTATGCTTTTGTAAAGGGTCAAGTAGATTTTGGTCCTCGTGTACCCGGTACCGATGCCCACGCACGCTGTGCCGAATACCTCAAAAACAAACTCATGGGCTTCGGCATGCAAACACAGGTACAAACAGAAACCATCAGAACTTTTGACGGCAAAAAGTTTCGTTTAAAAAACATCATTGCTGAATACAACCCGCAGGCCGCCAAGCGAATTTTACTTTTGGCCCATTGGGATACCCGCCCCTGGGCCGACCAAGATAGCGTTCGCAAAACTGAGCCTTTTGATGGTGCTAATGATGGTGGAAGTGGTGTCGCTGTATTACTCGAAGTAGCGCGACAGTTGCAAAACTCCAAATTGCCCATAGGCATAGATATTTTTTTTGCCGACCTGGAGGACTATGGGCAGGAGGAAGACGACACTCGTTTTCCTCGTCAGGAGAACACCTGGTGCCTCGGCTCACAATATTGGGCACGCAACCCTCACAAGGCCGGCTACTTTGCCCAGTACGGCATATTGTTAGATATGGTGGGAGGTGTTAACCCTGTTTTCCCGAAGGAAGGCACAGGCATGTATTTTGCTGGTGATGTAGTTAACAAAGTGTGGAATATTGCCCATGACATGGGATACTCGCAGTACTTTACCAACGATCTTGGCCCACAAACCACTGACGACCACCTCTATGTTAACCAGCTTGCGAACATTAAATGCATTGACATTGTACACTACGAAATTCAACGGCACAACTACCCGTCCTATCATCACACTCATGGCGACAACATGACCATCATTGATAAAAACACCTTGCAAATGGTAGGAAGAGTGGTGCTCAATGTTATTTTTCGCGATCAGGAGCTCTAGTATTTTTCTTTTATTTTTAGGTGAACAAATCGTTACAAAAAAAACACCATACGGCTAACCAAACCAAAGGAAACCGTATGGCGGGAAAACCATCGTTAAACCCGCACCTCCTCAGCATTTTCATGACTTCGGCAGCGACACGCTGTTTTCGTTGCTTATTATAAATTCAAGTGCGAAATTGCAGAATGATTTAATCTTAAAAAAAAAATTTACATGAAAAACATTTTAAACACCACCAAAAACAGACAACCTTACATTTACGTGACA
>JAYTNW010000442.1:0-3206 GCA_043748115.1 Bacteroidota bacterium
CCTGCGATTTTGATCCGTTCCAAAAATGGCCTATACCTGAATTTGCTCCGTTACAGGGTCAATCTAAATTTTTGGTGACTAGCGAAAATGCTCGTGTGCCAATTATGCTAATGGGTTTTCATGGCCCTGATACCCGCAACGACATAAAAGCCACTTATGCTGCTGATGTATTCTCAACAATTCTAGGATTAACGTCTTCTGAATTTCAACGCACATTAGTGGATGGCGGATATGCTTTGCAAGCAAGCCTTGGCTACCAAACGTGTAAGTATGTGGGGCCCATTCAACTTTTTGTAGTGCCTAACCCGTCAAAAACCAAAGAGTTTTATGCGCAGTTAACCAAGCAAATGGATCGTTTTGATGCAGCTGATTATTTTACCGATGAACAATTGGAGACCGCGAAAAACAAACTCATCATTGATGACACCTATAGCAAAGAAAAAACTTCTGCATTTGTTCACACCGTAACGTATTGGTGGGCATCAGCAAGTATAGATTATTACACAACCTACAATGAGATGATCAAAAAGGTAACAAGAAAAGATATTACCGACTACGTTAATAAATACATTAAAGGACAACCATCAGTAACAGGTCTGTTGGTTTCACCAAAAATGAAAGAAGGACTGGGTATAACTGATGCAGAGTCTGTACTTAAATAACTTTTTTAAAAACGAAAAAGAAATGAAAAAAATAAATATACTAATTGCCGCCTGTGTAATGATTTCGCAGGTATTGGTTGCTCAAGGAACCAAAGAAGTAATGGTTGATGGTTTAAAGGTTATCATCCGAAACACACCTAAAGATGTAATAAGCACCCGACTTTTTGTAAAAGGAGGCACGGCAAATTATACTAAAGAAAAAGAAGGTGTTGAGGCACTTGCTTTTGGAATGGCCATGAGCAGTGGTACAAAAAAGCTGGATAAAATTGCATTTAATGATGCAGCCGAAAAAATTGGAACGTCATTCAGCAGCTCCTCGCAATTGGATTATGGCGATTTGAGCATGATTTGCCTCAAGCCTTTCTGGGATAAGTCCTGGGATTTATTTACGGATGCTGTGTTAAATCCTTCGTTTGACGCAAAAGAATTTGAACTGCAAAAAGAACAGTCATTATCTAATGCCAAACAACAAGAAGCGGACCCTGACGGCTATCTTAATATATTGGCAATGACAGAAACCTTTAAAGGACGCAACTATGCAAAATTGCCGGATGGCAGTGTAGAAAGTTTAACCAACATTACTTTAGATGATGTTAAAAAACATTATGCGCAAACGCTTGGTAAAAAACGTTGCTTCTTGGTTATTGTAGGCAATGTTACAGAAGCCGAAGTAGTGGCTAAAGTAAAAGCATCGCTAGCAAAAATGGCGTTGGGCACAGCAGCACCTGTTGAAAATAAATTAGCCATCACCAAAGGCAGCGAAAATATTATTGACCGTGATATCGCTACCAACTATCTTATGGGAATCATGAGCGCACCATCCTTAGGCTTGCCTGAAGGTGTTCAAATTGATTTGGCTATGAATATTTTGTATGACCGCTTTTTTGTTGAACTGCGAACCAAAAGAAGTTTATCCTACGCCCCGGCTGCTGGCTATGCACGAGGAGCGACCACTTCGCCCTATTCCTACCTTTACATCTCCACAACAGATCCCAAAAAAGCGTTGGACGTGATGGTTATGTTGTTGGATTCGGTTAAAAAGAATGGATTTACAGAGAAAGAGTTAAAGGATATGCGCCAAGGTTACCTTACCAATTATTATCAGAAACTGGAAACATCTTCTGCTCAATCTGCGGCATTAGGAAGAAGCGAAGTAACTGGTTCTTGGAAAATTGATGATACCTTTACCGACAAAGTAAATGCTACCTCGCTAAAAGATGTTAACCGCACTTTCGACAAATACACAGCTGCTATTAAATGGACCTATTTAGGCAAAAAAGATGCTGTACAAAAATCAGACTTTAAACAAACTAAGCATGATATTTTAGAGCCTCCTTACTAATAGAGCTCAACCATCAATTAAAAAAAAGAAGGGCTGTTTCTATGGAAACAGCCCTTCTTTTTTAGGTGTCACAGACACATTATTAAACTAGTTTAATTTCAAATTTGGGAATACACCGTTAGAAATTGTCCGTGTAACACCTCCTGCATTACATGTAAAAGAAAATGTTCCTGAAACCGTATGTGCTACGTGGTTTATTTTAGAAAAATTAATTTTTCCAATTGTTGTATTGAAGGTAGTTGTTACGCCTCCGGTAGTTTGTTTGTAAACCAAAGCAGTAAAAATACCCCCGACATTGCCGGCATTGTAGTCAACATTGGTTTGAATAGATGCTAAACTATTGGTGAAACGAACCGTCAAATCAATCAAATAAGCAGCGCTGGCTCCACTAGGCGCAAAAATGCGGTACGTGGTATAACCTCCCATGGCGTCAAATGTTGAATCTGTATTATTAAGTGCAGTATCGGCCACAAAACTACCTACTCCTGAAATAGTCGCGGTCATAGATTTTGCCGCACAAGGCAAGCAAGAAGCACCACCGCAATCTATATCTGTTTCTGCACCATTTTGAATACTGTCCGAACAGGAACTACATGCAGCACATGTGCCTCCACAGTCAATTCCGGTTTCAGTACCATTTAAAATTCCATCTGTACAGGTAGCAGGGGTGGAATCATCACTATCTTTTTTGCAACCAACGTATAGCAGTGTAGATAGCACAACACCTGCCAATGTTAAAACGATTTTTTTATTCATGATTAATTTTTTTTCAAAGGTAGATTCATGAGACTACACGCTTATGAAGAAAACCTCTATTTATTAACACCATTATGCACATAAAAATCAAAAATTATAAACTCTTCTTTTGGCGTATCGCTTACATTTACAAATTACAACATTCATGCATTATGAATTTCACCAATACAACATCAAACAAACAAAAAAAATGTGTTCTCGCTATTTTGCTCCTCATGCTAAGTTTTACTAGCCTCACAAACGGCCAAGTACTGCCTCCGTTTTTCTCCAATACACTAATAAACAATACCTGGACAGAAATAGCAGGTATGAACACAGATTCTACCGGACAAATGTATGTTTGGGAACGGGCGGGTAAGGTGTGGGTGATAGACACCAACGGGGTAAAATTAAGCGTGCCATTGCTAGATATACATGATGAAGTAGGCAACTGGCGTGATCATGGT
>JAYTNW010000443.1:0-3472 GCA_043748115.1 Bacteroidota bacterium
ATGATGTAAGCAAACACCACTGTTTTTATCATTGCAAACACCAGGTTAAAAGGCAGAAACTGATCTTGTATGCCACGCAAATAATCAGGCGATGGAACCACTCCGGAAAGATCACCGGCAAACCATCCACCTGTAATTCCAACAATCATACTTATCATAACAATAAAAGGACAAATTAACATGGCTGCAACAATTTTTGGCAACACTAAGTATCCTGTTGAATTTATTCCCATGATCTCCAATGCGTCAATTTGTTCTGTCACACGCATGGTACCAATCTCTGAGGCTACGTTGCTTCCCACTTTTCCGGCAAGCACAAGCATAATAATGGTGGGAGAAAATTCAAGGATAATACTGTCGCGTGCTACAATACCCACAGCCCATAAAGGAACCATGGGGTTTACCAAGTTGTAAGCGCTTTGAATAGTGATAACGGCACCCATAAACGCTGAGGTGAGTATAACCAAGCCCAAGGAATTAACACCAAGGTTTACCATTTCACGAAAAATCTGGCGGATGTAAATACCAAATTTTTCAGGCTTGTAAAATAAGCTCTTAATAAAAATCCAGTATCTACCTATTTCAAATAAAGTGCGGCTAATCATATTCCTGATAGTGCTAAGGTATCAAATTAATTGATTGCCTTTAACATCACTAAGTAGGTAGGAAAGTGATCACTGTAACCACCTATATACCTGTTAAAATCATAGGTGCGCAGCGGATATCCTTTAAAACGTCCTGTTTTTTGTAACATGTATTCACGTTTAAAAATATGAGCATCCTTATAAAAAAATCCTTTTTGGTTTTTATCCAGCCACCCTGATGACATTAGGATCTGATCAAACAAATTCCATGCATCATTATAAGCAAGTGTACCAATTCCTTCGTTATAAAAACCTACCCACGGGTTATACATTCCACCTCTGCTAATTTGTTTTATATCACTTTTGGCACCTATAACTTGTGTTACGCTGGGGCTAATTGGGTCGTCATTCAAATCTCCCATTACAATAATTTTCGCATCGGCATTGATGGCAGTAATGGAATCCATTTTATGCCTACACACTGCTGCTGCCTTGGCACGTGCTGGTGCAGATGCTTCTTCTCCTCCCCTTCTCGATGGCCAGTGACCCACCATTACATGCAACGGCTCTCCAAGGTATTCACCATATACATAGAGTATGTCACGTGTAAAATAAGTGGAATCCCCACTACCTCGCAAGTCCACAAAAAGTGACTCACTAAATTTGGGAGTAAAGTACTTGGGATTGTATGCCAATGCCACGTCAATGCCACGTAAATCAGGCGAATCGTAATGAACAAATTTATAGTTGCGTTTTTTTAACTTGGGCTCATTAAATAAATCCGTGAGCACACTTGCGTTTTCAATCTCAGCACTTCCCATCAATGAAATCCCGTCAGGAGAAACATCAGTTCCTATTTCAGAAATAACCTCAGCTAACTTTTGCAGTTTATCCAAATATACTTTAGGGGTGTACCTGTTGTTACCATCGGGTGTAAAATCTTCATCATTAACATTAGGCTGGTTAATGGTGTCAAATAAGTTTTCGAGGTTATAAAAACCAATTATTCCTACTTGGTAACTTTTTTTACCCTGACCATAGGATTTAAAAAAGGTTATACAAAGCAAAAATGCTGTTATACAATAGATCAATTTTCTCATTGGGCAAAGCTAATTAATTACAGCATTGCCGCTATGAAATTTATGTTAACCGGAAATCGAATCTATTGCATTTTTAAGCTGTTTTGGAGCAGCTTTACTTATATAAAACCTCGCCACTGCCGGTAATATTTACCACGGCACTCACTCCCTTTTTAAGTTGGAAATCTCCTGAGCCAGTACCCCTTATTTTCATATCAGCACAGGTTAGGCCTGAAGCATCTGTATCACCAGAACCGGTGGATGCAATATCGAGGGTAGCTACTGTTCCCTTTATTTTAAAATCTCCCGAACCCGTTTTTTTTACGTTAACAGCAGTGGCTTCAATGGCCATTTTAATATCTCCTGAACCCGATTGGCCAATGTTTAATTTATTAGTTTTAAGGGGGTTTTCCGTTTGCAGGTCACCTGATCCGGTGGAACTATAACTTGTTAATGTTTTACAGGTTACATGCACCACCAGCTTTGATGGGTTTACGCTGGTGCCATTTTTTAAACGTACAAACAAGGTTTCATCTTCAATATTAATTTCGACATACTGCTGGATGTTATCATCTGTTTCTACCGTTATTTTTTCCGATTCACCTTGCGAAAGCTTTATATCAACACTTCCCGTTGATTGGATGGAGGTAAAGGCGGAAATCTTTCTATCTTCCATGGTAATTTTCCCTGAGCCTTTAACCGTTTTATAGTCACACGCTGGCAATGATAATGTGACTGCCAGAAACAGGAACAATGTTGTTATTTTTTTCATTGAATTAAATTATAGATTGTTAGAGGTAATGTTGATTTATAAATGGGACGACAATGACAAGGTTAAAGTTACAAAACTATTTTTATAAGGTTTAATTATTTTCATCTTCTAGGTGAAAACGATGCATAAAGCGATGCAAAACAGGCGCAAGGAAAACAGCTATTGTTGACAGAAAAGCAACCCCGCTGTACAGTGCATAAACTCCTGCAAACAGTTTGGATGCATTATCGGGCATAGGATCAATTGGGCCCATGCCGGTTAAAATCATGGATGCATTAAGGAATGAGTCCATCCACGATAAATTGGCGAGTTGGTGATAGCCGATCATCCCCGCCAATAAGGAAGCCAACAAGATAAATAGCGACCACAAAAAATTTTTACCTAATCGCCTGTAAAAGGCCGGCTTACTAAGAAGGGGAGTGCTTTTTTTCTCGTACATGCGCTTGTTTATTTATAATGCCTACGAAGGTAGTATGTTCTTCAAACGATGCTGTAAGAAAACCGAAAAATTGATGTAAAGTGTCTCACCCTTTTACGTACAACTGTCACGAATGAAAACAGGAATCATTACCGTTATTTTAATTTGGCTTTGTTTTAGCATTATGCAGTTTACCGCTGTTGCACAAACAACCACCACCCTTCCTGAACAGGATTGTTTTTATGCAATACCACTGTGCTTCACCAGTTACACCAACACGGTTGCCTATTCCGGTAGTGGCAATCTTCCAAATGAAATTAACCCTGCCAACTCATGCCTTGCCACCGGTGAAAAAAATGATGTTTGGTACACGTTTACCACACACTCTGCCGGTTACATTAGCTTTACCATTACGCCTTACAATACCCATGATGATTACGATTGGGCAGTGTTTAATCTTACCAATGCCGGATGCCAACAGGTATTCAATGATCCCACCTTGGAAGTTAGCTGTAATTACGATGCCAATGTAGGTTGCAACGGAGTTACAGGAGCAAATGGAAACGCTGGCTCCTGCGGGCAAACAGAAGGTGTAATCGCAGTAACCGCTGGAGAAACT
>JAYTNW010000444.1:0-2602 GCA_043748115.1 Bacteroidota bacterium
TAAACACCACCGTTTAGCAGCATTTGCATGATAAGAGCAACATTTTGTGCGTTGCTAAACACCCCTGCATTTCCTGCAACCCCATTCATTAAAGCGGCAGCAGGATCGTGTACATAACCATGTATCAATTGATGCCTAAATGCAGAGTCATATTCCGTTGGAACAATTTCATTTAGGTTAAATTTTTCTAAAGGTTTAAAAGTAAGATGGGTCAAATTCAAAGGTTTGTAAAATTGTTCGCTCACTAATGAGTCTAAACCCATGCCTGTTTGTTTTTCTATGATGCGCTGCATAATCAGCAAGCCGAGATCAGAATACACATACTTTCCTTTTTCAGTCACTGGCGAATCCATGATTTGCTTCCATATTTTAGGAGAAAATTTTTCGCTCATAAACAAACTATCAGCAACTTTAAGCGGAAAATCATTGCTTTGTTTTAAAGAAAAGTAACGCTTCATCAATTTGCCATTTTTGGCTATACCTGCTTTGTAAAAAGGAATCCAAGCCATCAATCCCGAACGATGCGTGAGCATTTCATCCAAGGTAATATCGCCCTTATTTGTTTTGAGAAACTCCGGCAAATAGTAGGAAATGGTTTTGCTAAGATCAAGTTTTCCGTTTTCGTAAAGCCACATGGCCGCTAAGGCAGTGGCTGTAATTTTGGTTACCGATGCTATGTCGTAAAGCATGTCCTTGGTAACAGCAAGTGTAGTGTCATAGGTAACCGTGCCGAATGCTTTGTTGTAAATAACTTTTCCATCAACAGAAACAAAAACCTGGCAACCCGGCATGGCCTTTTGTAAAATGGCATTTTTTACCAACGAGTCCACCAGATCCAAGCAGGTTTCGTTAATACTCAATTCACGGGGATAGGTGTAACTCATCACATCTTCCGCTTGTCTTATGATCAGCCCATCACCTCTTTTAAAATTGGTTAGTGGAGTTACCGGCAATTGCCCACTTATTTCAACACCTCCAAATAGAGCCTGTGCGGTAATGAATTGCGGCAAGTAGGTGTCTTCGTAACTAATGATTAGCGCTTTGAGGTAAGGATTTACAGCAAGCTTGTTCAAGCAATAGGTATTGCCAAACAGGCAAACCACCAATTTGGTTCGGGTAGAAAGCTTTTCTATTAGCGCATTCATAGCATCGGTAATGCCATAGTTGAGTTGTGGTTTTGTTGAGGTATTGTGTATGCTAACTATCACATAATCGTACTTCGACAATACGGCAACCATACTGTCAACTTCCGCTGGTGGAGCATCTTTTTTTAAACCGAATTTATCTAAATGTGTGTAAAGGGATAAGGTTTGATGAAAGGTATTGTTTACCGTGTCGTTTAGCTGTAAGGCAGCCATGGTTTTAGGTAAAAGATTATTGAATGGCAAAGTGTACTCTTTGTTGATTAAAGCAGTGGTGGCCCCGGCAAATAACTGGTAGTTGAGGTAGTTGGCTTCATCGGTGTTCAGTGCTTTATAAATTCCTGTGGTATCAACTGGCATGTAGTTGTTTAACCCTACCCAATGTTTCACCATCAGAATTTTTCGTACCCGCTCATCAATATCGTTTTCACGCAACTTTCTTTTTTTAACAGCCTCGGTAATTTTATCAATGGCCTGCGATACATTTTCGCTCATCAACAAAATGTCGTTGCCGGCTAGTAACGCTTTTAGCTCAATATCACCAGGCTGAGCGTTGGCGGTAATAACGCCTTTCATGTTAAGGGCATCTGTAAATACTATGCCTTGAAAATCCAACTCGTCTTTTAACCAATCTGTAACAACAGGTTTTGATAACGAGGCAGGAATGTTTTCCGTTTCATCCAATTGTGGCACATTAATGTGAGCTACCATCATACTGCTAACTCCGTTTTTTATCAATTGCCTAAAAGGATACCATTCCAATGTGTCTAGTTCTCTATGCCCTTTATTAATCACGGGTAATGAATAGTGTGAGTCGGCATCCGTATCACCATGACCGGGGAAATGCTTTCCGCAGGATAAAATATTTTCATCTTCAAGGCCTTTCATGTAAAGCAAGGCTCTATCGGTGACCTGTTGTTTTTCTTCACCAAAAGACCGCGTGCTTATTACAGGGTTAAGAGGGTTGTTGTTAATGTCTATGTCAGGTGCAAAATTTACTTGTATTCCCATGCGTTTGCATTGCCTAGCAATTTCTAAACCCATTTGATAAATAAGCGAATCGTTCCTGATTGCCGACAACGTCATTTGCCTAGGAAAGCGCATCGTGCTATCCATTCGCATGCTTAACCCCCATTCTCCGTCAATGCTCACCAACAACGGTATTTTCGAAATGGACTGATAACGATTGATGGCTGCAGCCTGTCGCAGTGGGCCACCCTTAAAAACTATTAAACCGCCAATGTTATATTTAGCGATTACAGCGGCAAGCGAATCCAGATCTTTTTGGGGCCAGACGCTTTGTACCTGCACCATAAAGAGTTGTCCTATTTTTTCTTGTAAAGTAAGTTTAGTTAAGATGCTATCCGCCCAGTCATACGAACGGCTGTTAATGAATGCTGGTAATTTGCGCTGAGAAAAAGCAGTTATGGAGGTCAACAGCAAGGAGAATACTAGTATGA
>JAYTNW010000445.1:0-12535 GCA_043748115.1 Bacteroidota bacterium
CAAAAATGAGTGCATTAAAGCTGGCCATTTCCATGATGGATTTAACTACGCTTGATGCAAAAGATACCCCCGGAAAAGTACGCCAACTATGTACAAAAGCTATACGACCGCATGAAATGGAAGGCATACCATCTGCCGCTGCCGTTTGTGTTTATGCCAATTTGGTAAGTGTTGCCAAAGACGCTTTAAAAGGAAGTAACGTTAAGGTAGCAGCCGTATCAACCGCTTTTCCCAGTGGCATGAGCAACCGCAAGTTTAAACTGGAAGAAACAAAATACGCAGTTGCCGAAGGTGCAGATGAAATTGACATGGTGATTTCCCGTGGACATTTTTTAAAAGGCGATTACAACTTTGTGTTTGATGAAATTGCAGCCGTTAAAGAAGCCTGCGGTGCTGCTCACCTAAAGGTAATTTTAGAAACAGGCGAGCTTTCTACCTTAGATAATGTACGTAAGGCAAGTGAACTTGCTATTGCTGCCGGTGGTGATTTTATTAAAACCTCCACAGGAAAAGTGCAACCTGCCGCCACATTGCCTGTAACACTGGTGATGCTGGAAACCATTCGTGACCACTATTACAAAACCGGTGTCATGATAGGCATGAAACCTGCGGGCGGAATTGCCACCGCAAAACTTGCACTGCAATATTTAGTGATGGTTCGCGAAACGTTAGGTGAAGCATGGTTAAATCCCGATTACTTCCGTTTTGGAGCCAGTGCATTGGCTAACGATCTTTTAATGCAAATTGTGAAACAGGTTACAGGCGTGTATCAAAGCTTGGAGTATTTTTCCAAAGATTGATCTGTTCTTAGTTCTGATTTAAAAAGAAAATTTCCCTTCGTGGGTTGACTGGTGTTTTTATACTTTTTTGTTCTGTTTAATAATGGATTTTTTAAGGATTAGCGCACACCATTGAGCATAACCTTTTGCATATACCCTTCATCGTCCGCCAACATTCTTATGTAATAAATTCCTCCACGCAGGTTGTTTTCCTTCACCAGTAAATTAAATCGGTAAAAGCCACGTGTTTGCTTTTCTGGGATTTGCGGAAAAGAAAAAATATTTTGCCCAAGCCCATTCAGCAAATCAATTTTTACACGTGTTGTTTTTTCAAGATAGTAACTCAACTCCCATTGATCGTTTACATAAGAGACGGTGAAGTTTTTTTCTCCGCCCTGTGTTAAAGGACCGCTTTGGCGAAAGCCTGATTTTTTTAAAACAATTCTATCAACCACATTTCCGGATGATGATAAATATTTACATGACAACACATCGCCCTCCACGTCTAACACTAAGGAGCAATTGTCGCTAATGTTATTAAACTGCATGCACGCCATCGGAAATCCGGGCTGTGTTGCTCCGGGATTTTGTCCCGCTGTTCCGCAAACGGCATACACAGTGCCTCTAAAAGGTGATGATTTAAAAAGGGTATCACCAGCATTTTCTATTTGCATGGAAGGATTGAATGTTTGCGACAACCCATAGTGCCCACGAATAAGTGGAGTACGTTCATTACTGTGCGAATGGCCACTCAACACCAAATCAACATCAAATTTTTCAAGTAACGGAACTATATTTTGTCGCATGTTCACCAACTCTGTTTCTGTATCGCTGTTGTGTGAACCTTTGGTGTAAGGCGGATGATGAAAATATGCTATCGTCCATCGTTGTTCATTGGCATTAAGATCTTGTTCAAGCCATCGGTACATCACGCTGCCAGTGTCATTGTAAGACCCATAACTATCGAGCGCAATAAAATGGATGTTGGCGTAATTGAATGAATAATATTTGGGCGTTCCCGAAGCCAGTCCTCCAGCCTCTCCATGACTGGGTACATTAAAAATAGAAAAGTAAGGGAAGTTTAACCCTAAGGTAGATGACGTTTGGTAACCGGCATTCCCATAGTCATGGTTACCTATAGCAGGATATAAAGGAATGCTCTTTAACTGATCTGGATATTTATCAAACACGTTGCCTTGGTATTCACTTTCTGTACCAGTGTAATAGGCGTTATCACCCAGCCACAGCCACAGATGGGTATCTTCATTGTGTGCAAATTGCGCATAAGCATCACGCACGGCAACTTGCTCCACGGATCCGTTGCCAAAGTCTCCGGTTACCCACACACGAACTGCTGATGTACTTCCTGTTAATGCTGAAGTAACAAAGTAATTTTGTGCATCGCCATGCAACACGCTATCTGTTGAGCCAATGGTATAATAATATTTTGTGGAGGCATCTAATCCCGACAAATAAACCTGATGCTCGGTGGTTAGCGTAGTATCTAATACTGAATGCAAAGTGTTAAGGTTGATGTCGTAATTTACCCTACTGCTGCATTCAACATCCGTTTGCCACCTTATGATGATGGAATGTGGAGTTACCATTTGCAAGTAAGGCCCACGCAACACCACCTGGGCTTTTACCAGATTAACTTGCAACGTAAAACATAAAAAAAACACCACCCATTTAAACTTCATCATTGAATAAACGCACTATTTAATTTTCAATAAAAGTAGTATTTAAACAAGTGCAAGCATGTAACCAACACAATAACTTTCCCATTCTTGTCATGCCCGTGCTTCCAAAAGATTCCTTTTTGTTTTATACGCCTTCTTGCACAATAAAAAATGTACACATGAGCACTACAGCCTAGAGGTGTTTATGCATTTTCCAGGAAGCAAACAATGGAATTAATTACACCGTTCCTATTAGTAATAAAAACAAAGGCATTAAAAAATAGATGTGAAAAACGGCTTGCACAAACAAAAAAGCACAAGGAACGTGTTCCTTGTGCTTTTTGTTTAACCCATTAATCACCTCCTCATTTGGCGGCAATTTTCATTTTGTCAAACGTATTGTCTTTAATACACTGTACTGCCTTCATAAAAGTTTCGTCCTCATCATTAATAATCTGGAAATAGGCGCTCACTCCCAAAAGGTCACGGGCCATAAGTGCACGCAGTTGCTCCACAATAAATTTTTCCGAACGCTTAACACCGTCATCATCTTTCTTCACGCCTTTTTTATCGGCAAAGACATAAAACTTTTCCATCATTTCAGGGCTCATTTTAAAATTATCCTTAAACAACTTTACGTTGGAATAATTGGCTTTAAGTTCTGCACGGTGGTTATCAGTATATGTCAATGCATAATCACTAAGCACGGATTTACGCACTAAGTCGCTGTAAAATTTGGAATTAAAGGTTGTATCCAACGGTACAAACACATCGGGCATAATACCTCCACCACCAAAGACTGCACGTTTGGCGTTGGTAAAGTATTTTAAGGAGTCGTTAAACTTAATGCTATCGGCACTGTAAAGCTCCCCGTGTTTAAAGCGGTTGCTAATATCATCTTCGTAATCCTCATCGCCTTTTTCATACGATTTCTGAATACATCTTCCCGAAGGGGTGTAATAACGAGCCACGGTTAACCTTACTGCTGCACCATCAGAAAACGAAAACGGCTTTTGCACAAGCCCCTTTCCAAAAGATCTTCTTCCGACAATCAATCCGCGATCCCAATCCTGTACAGCACCAGATAAAATTTCACTGGCCGATGCAGAATACTCATTAATCATTACCACTAGTTTGCCCTGCTCCCATCCTCCTGTGGAGGTAGCCTTATATGTTTCCTCGGGTCCGGTGCGGCCTTTGGTATAAACAATCATCTTCCCATCGCTTAAAAACTCATCAGCAAGTTGATGTGCCCTGTTTAAATAACCACCGCCATTGTTGGCAAGGTCAAGTATTAAATTTTTAACGCCTTGTTGTTTTAGATCTGCCAATGCGGTTTTAAATTCTTCAACGGTATTGTCAGCAAAGCGGCTTATTTTAATGTACCCAATATCAGGTTCTATTTTGTAGGATGCATCGACACTGTACAACGGAATTTTATCACGAGTAATTTCAAACACCATTAACTCCGGTTCTTGGCGCCTAAAAATATCCACCTTTACTTTGGTGCCTTTATCCCCACGAAGCTTTTTAAGCACATCATTATTGGTGATCTTTATTCCAGCTACTTTGATGCCATCAATATTAACAATGCGGTCACCGGGGCGTATGCCTAATTTTTCTGAAGGCCCTCCTGATATTGTTTGTGTTACCATAATGGTATCTTCCAATATATTGAACTGTATGCCTACTCCTTCAAATTTTCCTATTAAAGGCTCATTCATATCCTTGAGCTCCTTGGCCGGAATATATACAGAGTGTGGATCACAATCTTTCAATATGGCGCGAATTCCATCATCAGTCATTTTTTCTCTGTTAACGGTATCCACGTAATAGTAGTCTATCATTTGCAAAAGTTCGCCCAACTTTTGAATTTCCTTTTGCTGCGCCATTGCCGTAGAAAAAATAGAGCCCATCAAAGCCACACTCATCACGGTTTTTCTAATTGTTTGTTTCATTCTTTTTTATTTATAGTTCGTTTTACTGTATTTGCGCATTAAAGGTTTGTGTGTTGCTTCACCATTGCTGCTACCAAAGAAATGATAACAACAGATGTGTTGCAATAGTTAACATTTTTCTTTAACACACTTTAACCAAACTTCACGCACCCAAGGTAAATAACAAGATGCTGTTACTATTGCTATTTCACAGGCTGTTTATCACTAACAAAATGTTAATAGGTTTGTTGCTTAAAATCTGTTAAATTAATTACCTCTGCACAATGAAAATTTATACCAAAACTGGCGACACGGGAAAAACATCGCTTATTGGAGGCACACGCGTACCTAAACACCATGTTAGGATAGAGGCATACGGTACCGTTGACGAACTTAATTCCTTCATAGGATTAATTCGTGATGGCGTAAACGCAGAAGATCATTGCAATGAGATTTTACAGGAAATACAGGATCGTCTTTTTACAATAGGCTCATCATTGGCTTCCGATCCTGAAAAATCGCGGATGAAAATTCCCGATCTGCAGCATAATGACATTTCGCTTCTCGAAACGCAAATGGACTTTATGAACGAATCGTTGCCTGCCTTACAAACATTTATTTTACCGGGCGGCAACATGCTTAACTCCCATTGCCACATTGCACGATGCGTGTGCCGCAGGGCCGAACGTTTAGCCACACAATTAAGCGAGGTCCAATGGGTAGAACCTAAGGTGCTACAATACCTCAACCGCCTCAGCGATTATCTTTTTGTGCTGGCACGATGGGTAAGCTTTAAACGCAATAGTCCTGAAATACCCTGGAAACCAAGAATGTAGCTTCGATTATTTCCTTAAAAAAAACATTTGTTTTTTACGTTTTAATTTACATACTTTTGCAGCCCTTTACAAAAAACTTGTAAACGCTTTAACAATTCTAAAAATAAAAAGGAGATAATATGTACTGGACACTGGAATTAGCATCGCATTTAGAGGATGCGCCCTGGCCGGCCACTAAAGATGAGTTGATAGATTACGCTATTCGTTCAGGAGCCCCCGTAGAAGTGGTTGAAAACCTGCAGGAACTTGAAGACGAAGGCGAGGCTTATGAAAGCATAGAAGAAATTTGGCCTGACTACCCTACCAAGGACGACTTTTTCTTTAATGAAGATGAGTATTGATCTGCTCAAAAAAATAGAACATCTTAAAAAGGCTGTGCTTCATTGTGCAGCCTTTTTTATTTCGCATACAAACAAACCAAAAAAAAATAGCGTGAAGCTATTCCATCAGCAAACCCCGCTATGGTAACACAAAACAACAATCCATGCATAAACCTAATAGAGGTGACATTCGTGTATCATGAACAATCCAAAAACGCTCGAAGCCGTAGCCGTATTAAAGTATAAGGACTTCCGGCTATTCTTAATCGCCAAGGTATGCCTCACAATTGCCATACAAATGCAAAGTGTGGTACTAAGCTGGCTTATTTACCAGCAAACAAAAAATCCGCTGGCATTGGGGTTAATAGGATTGGTAGAAGCAATACCGGCACTGTCCATTGCATTGTTTGGCGGTCACCTTGCCGACCGTCTCAGCCGCAGAAAGCTCATGATTTGGAGCAACGTCATCACCCTCATCGCTTCTGTATTCATTGCCGGTTATGTTTATCAAAACACCATTATTGCCACGTGGCCAGTATATATCACCATTTTTCTCATTGGTGTTGCGCGCGGATTTCACGCCCCTGCACAGGCCGCGTTTTGGGGGCAGTTAGTCCCTAAAAATTTATACGTAAACGCATCCTCTTGGAACAGCAGTTTGTGGCAAATTGCCGCTGCCATTGGCCCTGCGCTAGGAGGATTGCTTTATGGCACTGCAGGCATATTCTTTGCCCTTATCCTCGTTTGTGCTTTCATATTGGTCACCATTTCCTGTTACATGCTCATTCCCGACAGGCATGTTATTTACAACAACGTAAAAGAGTCTATTAGCGAATCGCTGATGAAAGGAGTAAAATTTGTTTTCAAAAATCAATTCATCATCTCCGCCATTTCCCTCGATTTGTTTGCTGTTCTCTTTGGGGGCGCAGTAGCTCTGCTGCCCATGTTTGCCGACACCATTTTAAAAACAGGCCCTGAGGGGCTTGGCGTTTTACGTGCAGCCCCTGCAGTAGGCTCCGTGCTCATGGCGGTTTTGTTAGCGTACTATCCTCCGCGACAGCAGGCCGGTTACAAAATGCTACTTAGTGTGGCTGCATTTGGTTTGTGCATGATTGGCTTTGCGTTATCAACCAGCTTTTACCTCTCGTTGCTATTGCTATTTTTAAGTGGTGCTTTTGATAATGTAAGTGTGGTTATTCGTTCCACCATTATACAGGGTTTTACACCTGACGAAATGAAAGGCCGCGTATCGGCCGTTAATAGCATATTTGTGGGAAGCAGCAATGAGCTTGGCGCTTTTGAATCAGGCGTTATGGCCAAATGGATGGGGCTGGTGCCCTCGGTGGTGTTTGGTGGCTGCATGACGTTGCTTGTGGTGGGTTTTACTTACTTAAAAGCTGATAAGTTGAAGAAGCTGAATCTGTGAAAGAGATAAATGAAAGAAATAATCTATGAATATTTATCCGCAATTGCGTTTTGCAGTAAACAAAGCCTTACAAAGTAGATGATATTTTTAAATGATTTAATCCTCTTTTTTTTTTAGAAAAAAATAGTGCTTATCTTTGACGTAAGTAATATAAAACACCTCTATGATTACTTCTTTTGGCAATAAGGATACTAAAAAAATATGGGAAGGGGAACGTATTAAGGGACTTCCTCCTGAAATGCAGGAAACAGCAAGACGAAAACTAAGAATGCTTAATAATTCGCAGGATCTAAACGATTTAGTTATACCTCCGTCAAATAGACTTGAAAAATTAAAAGGTAACATAAAGCCTTTTTATTCCATAAGGATAAATAACCAATGGCGGATAATTTTTAAGTGGAACAATGGACATGTACAGGAAGTTGAAATAATAGACTATCATTAAAAAAAGATAATGAAAAGATTAAGAAATATACATCCAGGTGAGATATTGATGCAGGAATTTTTATTGCCTTTAGAGATCAGCGCTTATAAACTTTCGAAAGATATTGGCATTCCACAAACACGTGTGTCTGCAATTTTAAGAGGAAACAGAAGGATCACTGCCGACACAGCACTTAGGCTCGCAAAATATTTTGGCAACACCGCAAAGTTTTGGCTTGGGCTACAGGACGATTTTGATATTGAAGAAGAGCTTTGCCAGAAAAAAGCAGAACTCAACGCCATTAAACAACATGCCAATCATGCTGCATAAACAAGCACTACTTAGAATAGGGTTCCGTTGGTTGGTTTTATAACACTGCTGGTGGTGGGGTTTACTTATTTGAAGGCTGATAAGTTGAAGAAGCTGAATTTGTGACTTGGGCAAATAAGTGATGAGTACAAAATTTAATTACTTAGAATAAAAAACGTAATAAACTCCCACGGTTAGAATCTTCCATTGATTGAAGTTTACTTTTTTGTCCTCAACTTTTAGTTTGCTCATGGCGTACTCCGATTCTATAGCCATCTGAAACGATTTACCAAGGGGTATGGACAAACCGATGGAAAAATTAAAACCTAATTTTTTCCCAAAATCATTATTTTCCGCATACTCACCGTTGGTTGTACTTATTTTTTCTTTTACTTTCGTTTGGGCTATTCCGGCTCTCATCAAAAATCCAACACTTTGATCGCGGCTTGTATTTAATCTCAATCCTCCTCCGAATGATGAAATTGTAAAGTCATCTTCAAACCTTTCCTCACCTGTGAATTCATCTTTAAAAACATACTTAGGTTTGGTTAACCCAATACCATAGGCTAAATAAATCTGAAGACCTGGAAGCCCCCCTCCTACTCTAAAAGTAAATGGAACATTAATAGGGTTGTCACTATAGCTACGCAGATCAATCATGTTTTGCGCTATTCCCGCCTCAACACCAGCAAAAACATTTTGTGCCTCGAGTTTAGGACATATCAAAAATCCAATCAGAACGATAATTAGTTTTTTCATTGTAGTTTAATGTTTAAGGTAAATTTAAGTTCTTTCCATTGTTCAATGGGAGAATTGTTTCTGTCATAAACAAATGAATATACGTTTGCTACTGAGTTGGCCACTTTTTGAAAAACTTTTTCAAGCTGGACAGCATCTTTAGGAAAAGAGCTTATTCCTCCATTAGCCACCAAACGCGACAACTCCTCTTTATCAACCCCTCCTTTTCCATCTAATCCTATTAGAAATGAATTTATTGAAGTGCCATCCAATGGTTTATTCAATCTGGCCTCAATGGTATCAGATGTTTCAAATTTCAAAAGATCACTCCATGCATTGTTTCTGCCGTCTGTAAAGGTTACAATATTTTTCGACTCTGCTGTGGACGTACTTAGCACATCAACTCCAGTGTACATGGCTTCATATAATTTGGTTGCATCTTGTCCCTGATATGAGTAAGTATTAATAAACGTTTCAAGATTGCTAATATCATCTTCCAAAGGTGAGCTGTAAATACTATCTGAAAAAATAACTATCCCTATTTTAGAATTAGGTATTTGCTCCTTTATACTATAAATAAAGTCAATGGCATACGTTCTCACATTTTCAACATCATCACCTAATGATGTGCTAACGTCAAGCACCAGCACTAAATCAACCGACTGGCTTACCTCTGCTTTTAAAAAATTTTCCTGATCCACCTCCCACTCTCCATTTCTTTTTTCCTCTGTTTTTGCATCTTCTACTACATATAGACCAAGACCATCAGATAGTTTTACGTTGCCAAAGGAAACTTTTATTCTGTTGCCTACTTCATCAACATACTTGTCTTTAATTTTTAAAATTGCAGGTAGATTTATCGTGTCCAGCAACATTATAGGTTGGTTTTGCCCTGACGGATTTTTATACTTGGCATAAAAGGTTACTGTTTTCTCGTAGCTTTCAATTTCTGCTTTTTTGCAGCTGTTAAAAATAAAAGCCACAAGTAATACCATGGCCACAGACAAATAGAGGGAACGTGTTTTTAATCTCATAATAGTCAGGTTAATAATTGAGTAGTAAAATTAAAGATTTATTTGATACGTCCAAATACCTAACCCAACAACACCTCCCCGTTGCGCAACATTTTTTAAAAGCTTCTAATATGAATTTTATATGGTTTTTTGAAACCATTAGAAATGAGAAATAAAAAAGGAGTAAGCAATAACAGCATTACAGTTATTGCAATTGTATTTATATTTGAAAAACGGCTACCCGCAAGGGGCGACTGTGCCGGGTGGCGCAGTAAGCTTCGATCACAAGGAGTGGGTGCCGTTATTTTAAAAAAATTGCATTACCTTTTCGGTTATTGTCTTGCCAAAAAATTGTGAATAGCTCTTAGAATGTATCTTTGAAATATTGCTATCAACTGCCGATAGGCATATAGGAAGCGTGAGCGGGTTGTGAATAGCATTTAGAATGTATCTTTGAAATATTGCTATCAACATTTCTGATGCCGATAAGAAAGAGTTTTTAGTTGTGAATAGCATTTAGAATGTATCTTTGAAATATTGCTATCAACTTATTTGACAGAACAGAGAATGAAGATGGGTTGTGAATAGCATTTAGAATGTATCTTTGAAATATTGCTATCAACAGAAGGAATACTACCAGAAGCAATTAGATGGTTGTGAATAGCATTTAGAATGTATCTTTGAAATATTGCTATCAACAGCCACACCGAAGAATTCAACAAAATCATGGTTGTGAATAGCATTTAGAATGTATCTTTGAAATATTGCTATCAACTTTTTAAATTTTTTGTAATTATTTATACTAGTTGTGAATAGCATTTAGAATGTATCTTTGAAATATTGCTATCAACTGGATAACATCAAATTTGATGATGAGAATCGTTGTGAATAGCATTTAGAATGTATCTTTGAAATATTGCTATCAACCTGAGTAACTAAACCAGAACCGCTGCTGCGTTGTGAATAGCATTTAGAATGTATCTTTGAAATATTGCTATCAACTGGTATGATGTGTTCTACCGCTTACGTTGTGTTGTGAATAGCATTTAGAATGTATCTTTGAAATATTGCTATCAACAAAACACCACAAAGAAAGGTTGGCTGACATGTTGTGAATAGCATTTAGAATGTATCTTTGAAATATTGCTATCAACTGATTTTAAACAGCAGGTAATAGAATTGCAGTTGTGAATAGCATTTAGAATGTATCTTTGAAATATTGCTATCAACCTATGAACATTATCGCATTGAATTAAGTGGTTGTGAATAGCATTTAGAATGTATCTTTGAAATATTGCTATCAACACCAAGGCTGTTTTAGGAGGGTTAGCTACAGTTGTGAATAGCATTTAGAATGTATCTTTGAAATATTGCTATCAACTGGTATTGAGGGAAACGATGCTGACTACCAGTTGTGAATAGCATTTAGAATGTATCTTTGAAATATTGCTATCAACTCTCATGGCATCGGCTTTGATTTCGTTCCTGTTGTGAATAGCATTTAGAATGTATCTTTGAAATATTGCTATCAACAAAGCTAAACACACTGAGAGTATCCACTTGTTGTGAATAGCATTTAGAATGTATCTTTGAAATATTGCTATCAACAGAACATCCAAGGTTTCGTTTACAGGATCAGTTGTGAATAGCATTTAGAATGTATCTTTGAAATATTGCTATCAACGAAGGTGCACATGATGCCAGTAATGATGTGTTGTGAATAGCATTTAGAATGTATCTTTGAAATATTGCTATCAACATAACAGTTGGTTACATATGCATTGATCTGGTTGTGAATAGCATTTAGAATGTATCTTTGAAATATTGCTATCAACTTGCAGCTGAAAAAGTGATCGTGTTGGTAGTTGTGAATAGCATTTAGAATGTATCTTTGAAATATTGCTATCAACTTCTTAATCAGGAAGCGCGTCACCTTTCCCGTTGTGAATAGCATTTAGAATGTATCTTTGAAATATTGCTATCAACTAATATGGCACAATTAATTCTATTCGTAGGTTGTGAATAGCATTTAGAATGTATCTTTGAAATATTGCTATCAACACAGGACCATGCTGTTAATTTGTCTTGGAGGTTGTGAATAGCATTTAGAATGTATCTTTGAAATATTGCTATCAACATTTAGCTTAAAAAAAGCTTGTTATCAGTAACTTACAATGGTTTTAGCAATTAAAAAAAGGGTAGCAAAAATTAAAAATCCTGCCAATTGGCGGGGTTTTTTGTTTCTATTTTGGGTAAGTTTGGTATTCGTTTACATCAAAATCATCGTAATATAATCGGGTTACTTCGCCATTTTTAAGTTTAATGGTGGCATATTCAGGAGTGTATAAAGTAGTGTGCGGTAATGCCACATCTTGCTGCATAAATTGCTTCTCTTTTAAAGCATAAACTGCTATAGCCGCGTTTTCCCAAGGTTGTGCCTGTGTTTGCAAATGTGTTAACTCAGCCATTGGTTCCAGTAGTTGTGTATCTATTAGTTTGGCTAGTATTTCATTGCTTTCGGCAGGCAAGTAGCCCAATTTAATGGAATTGAGGTAAACGGCAATTGCAAATTCATCATGTTTATTTTCTGGTTCGCGTTTAAGTTGTAAAAGTTGGCCTTGTTTTAAAACATGCAGGTGTTTGGGGCCATCATAAAAGTGGAAACCACAGATGAATGATTGCAGAAAATAAATTTTTTGATATTGCTTTATCCAATTTACGGCTGTTGCAAATGGCATGGTGCCAAATGCCAAAAGGTTTTTTATGAACTCATTTCTTTTCATGCTTAAAACAACTCTAGTTGCTGCGGTACGTTAGGCAATTCCTGCTCCATTTTGCCATAAAATATTTCCATGGTGCCAAACTGCTTATCGGTTATTTGAAGAATGCCAACTTTGCCTAATTCGGGTAACGATTTTTTTACTCTATTTTTGTGCACATCAGCATTTTCGCTACTGGCACTGTGACGCACGTACATGCTAAATTGAAACATGGTAAAACCATCGTTAAGCAACTCTTTTCTGAAGCGCGAAGCTACTTTTCGTTGCTTCTTGGTTTCGGTTGGTAAATCATAC